>NZ_BAAIEW010000013.1:0-80534 GCF_054654515.1 Desulfothermus okinawensis JCM 13304
TGGTACTTGCTGTAAATAGTGCTACATATTCCCTGGGAAGTAGAGCGGATAAGCCTATGGTTTCGCCTGTTCTGCTCTGATAAATTTTTATAAGTTTATTGTCTTTACTGGGTAAAAGGTGGTCAACTGATCCATCCAATATCATAAAAATAGAATTTGTTTTAGAGCCATATTCAAAAAGAACAGTTGGTGTGTTGTAGTGTATTAACTTACATATTTTGGATATTTTTTCTAAATGTTTATCCTCCACTTCTTGTAATATATTTATCTTCTTTAAAAGAGATATATCTATCATATAATTGTCCTTTTATACACTAAAGTCTACTATTGAAGATAGAATATCAATATCATCAATATTCCCTCTATCACCTATGGCTTTTATAACGTCCTGGCTTTTGCTATAAGTTATCTTGTGGTAAAATTTTATCATTTCATAGTGGAACTTTAAACCAAAATTTAAGTTTTTTCTAAATACATTTTCAAGCTGTTCTATTGGGAAGGCAATGACTTCAGATGGTTTAAAACAGTATGCATTATGATATGTCTTCACTCCACAGAGGGCAGAAATTCCAAAAAAAGTACCTGGCCTTATATTTGATAGTATAAGCACCATCTCAGAACTTATTTCATGGGTAAGAGATATCTCCCCACTCACCATAAAGTATAGATTTTGTAACTTCGTATTTTGCTTAAATATTTTTTTGTCCTCACTAAAGATATGGAGCTGTCCAATAGTGGCTAACATTTCCAGTTCACTGTTATCAAATACACTTAAGGTTTCAAATCTTTTTAGCTCTTCTAATTTTACCATAGAGTTTTCCCCAACAAGAATATTAATACCAAAAATATTCCCGATATGGCAGCCCCTATCCCTACTGGTAATAGGTCTTCTTTTATGTCATAATATAGGGTCTCTTTTTTAATTTCCAGTTTTTTGCCACTGACTCCTTTAAATAGCCAGATGTTTACAAATATAAATAATGCAATATTTGCTATAAAATCACTAAATAGTCCTGCAATGGTCTTAACTAGAGATATCACAAATTTATCTACCACATAGTTTATGGTGTTTAAAGATTTATCAAAGATCACATATAGCAGCCTTCCCCCTTTTCTGTAGAACCAATCAGTATCAAGTGAAATTGTATCTGTTCTTTTTAACATTGGCAAAAACAAGAAGAACACAAGTGCTGAGAACATAAGTAGTTGTAGTTGTGTAATAAGGTGGGGTGCAGTATAGGCATTGTAATCTCCAACAGAATATGGTAATATTTTATATAAGGGTTTAGGATATACACCCAAAAATATGCATATAAATGACAAAAATGCCATTGCAATAAGCATGGATTTGTTTGTCTCACCAGGTCTAAGCCCCCTATCCTTTGCAAAAAATACAAAATATGGGAACTTTATACCTGCGTGTAAAAAGACCCCGGCAGATGCCACTTCTAAGATAAGCCATGCCCACATAAGGTGCTGGTGAACAGATGATTCAATGATCATTGATTTGGTAGTAAAGCCACTGGTTAAAGGAAAAGCCGATATTGACAAAGCACCAATACATCCAAAGAGCAGTGTGTACGGCATGGTCTTATATAGTCCCCCTAGCTCAGTACATTTGGATTTCCCTGTCATATACAACACCGCTCCTGCAGACATAAATAAAAGACCTTTGTACACAATATGTGCAAATGCATGGGCTGCAGCACCATTTATGGCCATAGCTGTTCCTATACCTGCCCCGCATATCATAAATCCCACCTGGTTTATAATGGAATATGCCAGGATCCTCCTCATGTCATTTTCCAGTAGGGCATAGAAGATTCCATAGATGCTCATAAGACAACCAACAAAGATTAAAATTTCCCATCCAGGAAAGCCTCTAAGTAAGGTATAAACAGCAGTTTTTGTTGTATAAGCACTTAAAATCACACTACCTGTTGGTGTTGATTCTGGATATGCATCTGGAAGCCAGGCTCCCAGTGGTGGTGCTGCTGCATTCAGTAAAAATCCTATCAAAATTAGATAAGTAGCAGGATTATGTTCTGTAAATTTTGAAAATTCTACTGAATGTCCCTGACTTATATACATGACTATCCCTGCTAAAAGACAGAGTCCCCCTAATATATGAACAAGGATATATCTGTATCCAGCTTCAATAGCCCTGTTGGTTTCCCTTGCAAGTATTAATATTACTGAGGCCACTGCCATAAGTTCCCAGTAAAAATATAGGGTAATTATATCTCCTGAAAATACCACTCCAAGGGCTCCACCCATGTATATGAGTCCTGATAGTTGCTGTCTTAGGTCCTTTAAATAAAAACTGTAAATCCCAGTTGCAAACCCATATATTGTAAAAATATACCCAAATACCTTTGATAATTTGTCCACTCGAAGCAGGGTTAAATCAAATCCAAAAAATGAGATATTTAGATATGACCCTGTTTTTAAATTTAATATGTATAAAAATGCAATTGCAGGTGTAAAAATAACAATCCATCTCCTGGCTGCAGGTAGAAATATTGGAAGCACCAATGCTCCTAGAAAAAGTATAAATGCAGGAGGTATATGTACCATATTCTTTATCCCTGGTCTTTTATGTCTTTATTTTTATTGTAATAATCTGGATCTTTCTTTAGGAAGATCCCGCCTGCCTTTGCAATTAATATCAAGGCGATACATGACAAAAATCCCAGAATTGCATAAAATCCAAAAAAATTATCAATACCAAAATGTCCTTCCCTTTTTATAAATAATTCTGGTATTAATGTGAGTCCACAGGATATGTAGAGTAGCTTCCAGAGCAATTTTATGGTTTCAGGTCTTTCTAAAAAATCCTTTTTCATATAACAGTTCCTTTTATAATTTTAGTCCTATTGAAATCAATTTATAAAAAATATCTTGGTAGAAAAACAGGACAATTGAAATTAATGATGTAATTATCATGGGTATTATGCAACATATTGGAGCCTCTTTGTATGTTTCAATATTGCTTCCTTTATAGAAAAATCCCTTAAATACTATGGGCAAAAAATAAACTCCATTTAAAAAAGACGATACAAGTAAAACTACCAGTAAAAATATACTGTGTGCATCCATACATCCCAACACAAGATACCATTTACTGTAAAAACCCCCGGTGGGCGGTAGACCTATTACACTCAAGGCACCAATTAAAAAGGTCAAAAATGTAATAGGCATCTTTTTACCAAGGCCATTTAATTGACTGATATATTTTTTCCCAGTGGCAACATATATTGCCCCTGCGCCAAAAAAAAGAGTAATTTTCCCAAAGGCATGCATGACTATGTGGATAATACCACCCACCATCCCCCTTGGTGTAAGTAAAGATATACCCAGAATTATATACGATAGCTGGCTTATGGTGGAAAAGGCAAGTCTTCTTTTTAACTCGTCCTGGGACATGGCAATAAGCGATCCAACTAAAATGGTAAATGCTGCAATATATGCAGAATACACACCTAGATTTAAACTTTTAATTAGTCCTACTCCGTATATTCCGGTAAATATTCTAATAATACTAAACACCCCAACTTTTACAACTGCAACTGCATGTAATAGGGCACTCACAGGGGTAGGCGCAACCATTGCAGCAGGAAGCCATGAATGAAGAGGCATCATAGCTGCCTTTGCAAATCCAAATAAAAACATGAAAAATAAAATGGTTAAGAGCATGGGAGATGCCTTCCCCATGAGGATTCCATTTGGTTGAAAATCCAAGGTGTGGGCATGGATATAACATATTATCATTGCCGGGAGAACCAGGCCAACTGATGTTGAAATGATGTAAGTTAAATACTTCCTTCCAGATATCTTTGCATCTTGATCTTGATGGTGGACAACTAAAGGATATGTGGATAAGGAGAGTATCTCATAAAACATATACATTGTGAGCAGATTTGCTGAAAATGCAACTCCAATTGTAGAGGAGAGGGCCAGGGCAAAAAAGCTAAAAAATCTGGTTTGACTGTGTTCTTTTAGCCCCCTCATATAACCTATGGAATAAAGAGAGGTAACTATCCACAAAAATGATGCTACCAATGCAAAGGCAAGTCCAATACCATCTACCTTGAAACTAATTGAGAGTCCAGGTGCCAACTTAAATAGGGGATAATAATATTGAACCCCTTTTAAAACCCCTGGAACCATTGAAGCAATTATTGAAAACTTTACTATTCCAGCAAGAAAAGTCCAAGCTTCTCTAAAATTGGGTCTGTTATCCCCACATGATACAATGATTGGAATAACAAAAAGGGGCACCAGAATAGCAGCAAGAGGTCTTATAGAAAGAGTGAGTTCCATGCCTAAATTCCTCTGGATACAAATGGTATTATTAAAGTAGATACTATTTTACCTGAGTACAAACCCAACACTATCAATATAACACAGACAAATAATAGACCAATTACCATATTTGTTGGGGCTTCTTGCGTCTTTATACCATCAGATGAGCCCAGGTGGTCTTTACGGTTATTAAAGAGTGATTTTTCAAATATCCTGAAAAACAGTATTACGCTAAGTAGGCTGCTTAAAATAAGAGATGCAGCAAAAAAGTATTGTCTTGCTTCCATTGCTCCAATAAGTAGATACCATTTGCTGAAAAAACCACAGGTTGGCGGTATCCCAATAATTGACATACCAGCAATTACAAAGCCAGCACTGGTCCATGGCATGGTTTGAAATATCTCTTTCAAATTATCAACACTGAGTTCCTTTATTCTCCATGCAAAATTTCCTGCAGCTATAAAAAGCGCAAAGGTCATAAAGGCATCATTGATAATATGCAGAATTGCACCTGTAAGTGCTGCCTTGTTCCCAATCCATGCCCCTCCAACCATATAACCAATTTCAGATACTATTATGTATGTTAACATCTTCTTTAAGTCTCTTTGACTCAGCGCCATAAGTGCTCCAAATATGATTGCTATGGATGCCAGAAGGACAACTTCATTTGAAAGGGTCAGTGTCCTGAATAGATAGTCATACCCAAAAACTGTAAACATGAGTCTTATCATCACATATACCATCACCTTGGTCATTAAAGGCGAGATTAATCTACTGCTGGTGGTAGGGGCATATGTGTATGCATTTGGAAGCCATATGTGTAAGGGGAATAGGGCCATTTTTATCCACACCCCAACAATGCAAAAGATAAATGCAACAAATATGGCCTGGGATTGATGAAGGTGTTTTATAATATTTGCAACATCACCCATGTTGAGTGAACCAGTCATCATATATAAATACCCCACCCCTAAAAGGTAAAAACTTGCACCAATAACACCAATAAATATATAGTTTAGACTGGCAATTGGCCCCCTTTTTTTGTCTCCCAGGGCAATTTGGGCATATGCAGATAAGGACGTAATCTCCAAGAGTACATATAGGTTAAATAGATCCCCAGTTATAACTACCCCCACAAGCCCTGTTATAAATAAGAGGTATAAGCTGTAAAATGTACCTTTTTTTTCTGGGAGGTCAATACTTACCTGGTTAAAGCTGGTAAATATATTTATAAGGGCGATAAATGTAATAAGTACTAAAATAGACCCATTTAATGTGTCGATTTTATATTCAATTCCTATTGGTGGAGGCCATCCACCCAGTTTATACTGTATTATCCCATGGGAGATAACGCTGTATAGGGTTATTATTGAAGATATAAAGGAGATGGTAATTGCCAGGATAGTAAGGGGTAGACACAGACGCCTATCCACCCAATGGAGTCCCATTACAAAAAATGCACACACAAGTGGCGTTATTACAATTAAGATGGGTACAAATTGATTTATATTCATCTCTCCCTAATCCTCATCCTGATCTCATCTTCTTCCAGTGTGTTGTATTCCTTATATATCTTTAAGGCAATGGCAAGTGCCACACCAAAGGTAGCCACAGATACAACTATTGCAGTAAGCATCAAGACATGAGGTAAGGGATTTATGTATTTTGATATATCAATTGCATCAGGAGGTATTTCATGGTGGTGAGGAGGGAGTTCAATTATTGGAAGTGTTCCTCCTTTTTTATATCCCATAGAAATATAAAACAGGATAATAGCTGTCTGGAAGATATTCATCCCAACCAATTTTTTTATTAGATTATTTTTTGCTATCATGGCATAGAGGCCAATCATCATAAGCACTATGTAAAGCCAATAATTGTATTTTCCTACAATTTCTCTTAATAAACCTTCCATTTTTAAAGCCCTTCGTGGTGTTTTCCTTCAGATGCAATGTTTATATAGATAATTATCATAACAGCCATAACTGCAATACCTACTCCAATCTCCACCCCAAGCATTCCAAGAGCCCTTGCCTTTATTGGATTAACAGGGAGTATCTCAGCCAGTTTTCCATAGTCCAGGAAGTGTCCTTTGAGTAAAAGACACAGGCATCCAATTCCTGCATAGATGAATACGCCCAGGGCACTCAAGATCCCAAGGGTCTTTTCGCTTATCTTTGCTATTGCGGTCTTTAGATTAAAGGTTATGGCAAGCAGTATTATTGATGCCCCTAAGATTACTCCACCTTGAAATCCTCCACCAGGGCTAAAGTCACCATGGGCAATGACATAAAGGGCATACAACTGAATAAAGGGGATTAAGACCCTGCTTACAGTTTTTATTATGAGATCATAAGGCACAAATTTGGAGTCAATTAATTCAAAATCCTCATCCCTTATATCCACATCATCCCGCTTAAAATAAATTACAACTCCAGTTGGCAGATGCCTGTAATAGACCCCTTCTTCCTCCCCTTGTTCATTAAAGATTCTAAGTAGTAAAAAACAGGTAAGGCCAGCGCAAAATATAACCGTGGTCTCAAACATGGTGTCAAAACCACGGTAGTCAGCAAGCACAGATGTGACTATATTGGGAACTTCAGTCTCTTCCACTGAATATTTGATGTAATGGGGAGATACGTGTAAGCTGGCAGGTGAATTTGGATCTCCCCACTCTGGGAATTCAGATGTGGCATAAATCAAGATTGCTCCACAGAGGATTGCAACAATGAGTGCAAGTTTTTTCAATCTTTGGTCCTCCTGGTGGTTCTAAATATTGCTGCTACAAAAAATACAGTTGACACCCCTGCACCAACAGATGCTTCAGTAAAGGCAACGTCAACTGCTCCCATTATTGCCCATAAAACACACATCATAAAGCTATATGCCCCAAGTAAAATGGCGGTACCTAGAAGGTCCTTTACTGTTATGGCGCCTATTGCACAAACAATAATAAGCGCCAAAATGATTAGGTCTAAAATCCAATACATGGTTTTATTTCTCCTGGTCTTTCTTTGTCCATGGCCTGAGTCCCGCCCTTATCCCGGCATCTACAATGGCGTGCGTGGCAGTTGGACTGGAAAGAGAGACAAAAAATACTATTAATAACATCTTGAGTGAGACAATCAAATTTCCCCAGGTAAAGTGCTGGAGATTGTAGATAAAAAAACCAATTACAAAGGACATGAGGCCCATTGTATCCAATTTCCCAGCAGGATGGAGCCTGGTATAGAAATCAGGCATTCTAATTATGCCAACAGTACCTCCTGTGAAGAAGATAAGGCCAATTATAAAGAAGATAATCGCTATGGTATTGATAATAACACTCATTTAAAAACTCCTGATATTAAAGAAAACGCTGTTATTGCTAAAATTCAGACTCTTCGTATAATCCCCGTTTTTTATGAAAATATCTGGCAGCTGCAAGCACTGCAATAAAATTTAACAGTGCATAGGCAAGGGCAATGTCAATGAACATATCCTCTCTCTGATAAATAAATCCAATTAATAGCAAAAAAACCACTGTCTTAGAGCCTATTGCATTTACTCCAACCAGCCTATCCAATACAGTGGGTCCAAAAATTCCCCTGTATAGGGAAAATACCATCAAAATACAGATATAAACACCAATATAAGTGAATAAGTCTAGCATATATCTACTCCCCAAAAACTTTTGCAACCCTCTGTTCCATTTCCCCTGGCAGATCATCTGCACATGCCTTATCTATTGCATGGACCCTGAATTTTCCATCAGGATTTGCAGTAATGGTTATTGTGCCTGGGGTGAGTGTTATGGAATTTGCCATTGTGACAATCGAAAAGTCTTTTTTTAATCTGGTGTTAAATACAATTATGTGTGGATCTATTTTATCCATTAAATCCCTTGAAAAGACTATTTTTAAGACATGGATATTTGCCTTTATAATTTGTAAAATTATCCATGGAAGGTATCCCAAAAATCTAAAAAAAGTGGGGAGGTAATCATCTGTGGGATTTGAAAATAAAAGTTGTCCTGAAAGTAAGCTCACAATTGTAACAGATACAAAACCCAGAAAAAGAAGTAGGGGCTCAAATTTCCCAGATAAAGTTACCCACAAAATGGCCATAAAAAAGAACGTAAGACAAAAGGATATGACTTTTTTTAAGTCCATGGTCTATTTTCCCTTTGGAATAGTAATGAAAAACTTTGAGCCTTCTCTCTCTTTAGACTGAAAGCCAATGTCTCCGCCAAGCTTGCCCATTATTTCCCTGCATAGGGCAAGCCCAAGTCCTGTACCCTCACCAGCAGGCTTGGTTGTGAAGAAAAATTCGAATATCCTATTTTGTCTATCCTCAGGTATGCCAATTCCATTGTCCCCAATGGTCACCTTTATGTAATCTCTGTCTTCTTTGGTTTCAACTACTATCTTTCCCTCTGATATTCCCTTCTTCCTAATGGCATATATGGCATTGGTGATGAGATTTATAAGCACCTGTTGAAGAAGTCCACTATTTGAACTAATTGCATTTGTGGTGTGTCCATACTGTTTTTCAAGCTTAATCCTGGGGGACTTTAATTCAGGTCCTATAAGCTTTAATGTGTTCTCTATTAAATTAGTCAAATTTACCTGTTGATGCTCCTCGTGTGGACTCCTCACAAAGGTCAAAATTTCGTTGGTAATATCGCTGCTCCTCTGGGTTTGATTTTCAATCTCTTCAAAAATCTTTTCCAGTTCTTCTCCGTCTGGTCCCAGTCTTTCTAGATTGTCCTTTACCAATACCTTGCCCCACCCAGAGGCCTGATTTATTATTGCAAGGAGATTTTTTACTTCATGGACGATTCCTGCGGCCAATTGTCCAATCTCTGCCATCCTTTCAAGTCTTATAAGACTCTCATGAATTGAACTGAAATTAATATAACTTTTAGGTGTTCCAATCCAGAGCACACTATCTTTTTCTTCTTCTAAATAACAACTCTTCACCATAAATTGAAAGATGTATTCATATCTTTTACCAGAATAGGATAAAAATGTTAGTTCCTTCTCACCCCCTCTCTCTTTTAATAACAGATCTTTTTCTAATATATAATCTCTCATGTTCTTTCCAATCAGATATTCAGATGGAAATTCGACTATCTCCTCTAGTCTAAAATTTACAACAAGAAAATTTAGATCTGTATCTGTTAGAAAAATGATTTCATTACTGAACTGAAGGATGTCTTTTAATATGTTTTTATTAACTAAGTTCATTGATTCAATTGTAAATACGTATGAAATTACTCTTCAATGCCATATATCTTTTTTAACTTTTTAAGGGCCTTTTTTATGCCCCTTGCTCCCAGCCCAGATCTATATATGTCTTCCACCTCTTTTTTAAATTTCTCACCTTGTAATTTCATTTTAAACTCATATGCCTCTTTAATAGTTTCCACTAATTCATCATAGTCAATAGGTTTTAAAAGGTATTTATACGCATCATGTTTTCCGCTTTCCAAAGCACTTTCTATTGATCCGTGACCTGTTAAAACTATACATTGTAAAAAGGGCTGGATTTCTTTAAGTCGTCTTTGTGTCTCCACTCCATCTATGCCTGGCATTTTTAGGTCAACTACAGCTACATCAAAGTTTTCATTAGAGGCAGTCTGAACGGCTTCTTCCCCGGAAAATGTAGCTTTTACTGTAAAGCCTTCTCTCAGCAATCTCTTGGCAAGGTACTCAACAAGTGTCTGCTCATCATCAATTAACAATACTTTTACATCTTTCCTATCTTCCATTACATGACTCCTTTTTCAAGGTGGATTAAAGACTAAACAAAAATAAAAAAAATGTCAATATGAAAAATAAAAATAAAATCTGTTATATCCCAATCAATTGGCTGAAAACACAAAAAAGGAGGAGTAACTCCTCCTTTTTTCATCCAGTTTACTTAGCTAAAAGCCCTCTTTTAAGTAGTTCCTCTGCTATTTGCACAGCATTTAAGGCAGCTCCCTTTCTAATATTATCCGCCACTATCCACATATTAATTCCATTTTTAATTGTATCGTCATCTCTTATCCTGCCAACAAATACATCATCTTCACCTGCAGCAAATATGGGCATTGGATAAATTTTTTCTTTGGGATTATCCAATACCTTAACACCAGGTGCCTGGGACAAAATAGCCCTTACTTCTTTAGCAGTTATCTTTTTTTCTGTCTCTATATTCACAGCTTCACTGTGTCCGTAGAAAACTGGCACCCTAACAGTTGTTGCAGTTACCTTTATGGTGTCATCCCCCATGATTTTCTTTGTCTCATTTACCATTTTCATCTCTTCTTTTGTGTAGTCATTGTCTAAAAACACATCTATATGGGGCAGACAATTAAATGCAATCTGATATGGATATACCTTGCATTCCACATCCTGCATGTTAAATAGGACCCTGACCTGTTTCTCAAGTTCATCAATAGCCTTTTGACCTGTTCCAGATACCGCCTGGTAAGTAGATACTACTATCCTCTTTATTTTTGCTACATCATGTATTGGTTTTAATGGGACCACCATCTGAATAGTGGAACAATTTGGATTTGCGATTATATTTTTGTGTTTTTCAAGGTCATCTGGATTTACCTCTGGTACCACCAACGGTACTTCTGGATCCATTCTCCATGCAGATGAATTGTCAACAACAACACAGTTTTTTTTAGCTGCAATAGGTGCAAATTCCTTGGATACAGACCCTCCTGCAGAAAATAGGGCAAGGTCCAGGTCATCAAAGGAACTTGGGTTAAGTTCTTCAACTACAATCTCACTACCCTTAAACTCCAATTTTTTCCCAGCAGATCTAGAAGATGCCAGGGTCTTGATCCTGGTCAATGGAAAGTTTCTCTGCTCCAGTACTTTTAACATCTCGCGGCCCACTGCGCCGGTTGCTCCAACTACACCTACAGCTAGTTCTTTAGACATTTTAAGCTCCTCCATTTATAATTTTTTAAATATAGTTATCCTTGACCTGACACTACACCAGCGATCTTGAATATTGGTAGATACATAGATATGACCAATCCACCAACCACAACACCTAAAAAAACAATCATTAGAGGTTCTATTAAAGAAGTCAAGGCTGAGACTGCCACATCTACTTCGTCGTCGTAGAAGTCTGCAATTTTTTCCAACATGGTATCTAGTGCACCTGTTGTCTCACCAATGGATATCATGTGTATAACCATTGAAGGGAATACTCCTGTGTCTTCTAAAGGTTCACTAATTGTCTGACCTTCGGAAATACTCTTTTTTGCATCTAATACCCCAAGTTCAATTACTTTATTACCCGAGGTCTTGGCCACAATATCCAAGGCCTGAAGTATTGGAACACCACTAGATATCATAGTGCTAAATGTTCTGCTAAATCGTGCAACTGCTACTTTTCTTAGAAGTGGGCCAAAAATGGGTAAGAATAAAACTGTCCTATCAATAAAGATTTTGAATGCCTCAACCCTCTTGTATAATAACCTGAATATTACAATAAAACCAATTATTCCCAAAAAAAGGTAACCAATATTTGATTTAAACCAGTTACTCAAATTTATAACTATTTGCGTTGGAAGTGGAAGGGCGCTGCCAAAATCTGCAAACATCTTGGCAAAGGTAGGGATCACAAATATCATTATGATAGTAATTACAGCAACAGCCACTGTTACTACCACAGCTGGATAGATCATTGCTCCTTTTACCTTGGACTTTAGGCTCGCTGCCTTTTCAATATATCCAGCCAACCTATCTAAAACAACATCAAGCACACCTCCAACTTCACCAGCATCAACCATGTTTATATAGAGGTCGTCAAATACATCTCTGTGCTTGTTCAATGCGTCAAATAGTGAACTACCTCCTTCTACATCATTTCTTATTTCATAGAGCTTTCTCTTTAGTTTTTTGTTTTCAGTTTGTTCTGCCAGGACATTTAATGACTGTAAAATTGGGACACCAGCATTAATCATAGTAGAAAATTGTCTGGAAAATACAACCATATCCCTGGGGGATACCTTGCCCTCTAGAAATGTTCCCTCAAAAAGGTCCTTGGGCTTGGGTTTTACCTTTATATTGGTATACCCCTTTCTTTGTAAGGCATTTTGAGCAAGCTCAATGGTTGGTGCCTCAATTTCTCCTTTTATTTTCCTTCCAGCCCTATTTTTCGCCTTGTAGATAAAAAAAGGCATGATCCCTCCTGATTTTTGGGGATATTTTTCCCCTTGTATTTATAACTAACTTGTGGCACTGCTCCTAAAAATAATGAATAACTTGAATTAGGTTTCAAATGTATCCAATTTTATTTTTTTCTTCAATATTTAAGTGGGGATATTAAGTTATGAAAAACAAAAAAGTGTTTGGGATAATTCCGGCAAGATATGCATCCACAAGATTTCCTGGAAAACCCCTTGCCCCTATTCTGGGAAAACCCATGTTTTTACACGTGTATGAGAGGGCAATTCAAAGTGAGAATATAGACAAAGTTATCCTTGCCACAGACCATGAAGAGATCTTTAATGTGGCAGAGAAACACAATGTACCAGTAGTAATGACCAGGTCTTCTCACAGGTCAGGAACTGATAGGGTTCATGAAGCAGCATGCATCCTTGGTGCAGAAGATGACAATATTGTCATAAATATTCAGGGAGATGAGCCTCTTTTAGACCCCAAAATGTTGGATGAATTAATTGAATGTTTTCAAAATTCGGATGTGGAAATAGCTACCCTGGCCAGGGAAATATCCTTTGAGGATGTTGTAAATCCCAATATTGTAAAGGTGGTTTTGGACCTTAAAAGTTTTGCAATATATTTTTCAAGGGCCCCTATACCCTATTTTTTTTCCAATTTAGAGGGGAAATTTTTAGGCCATATTGGCATGTATGGATTTAAGTTTGGAGCATTGAAAAAATTTGTTGAGCTTCAACAAACACCTTTAGAAAAGGCTGAAAAATTGGAACAGCTAAGGCTAATTCAAAATCGTATACCCATCTTTGTTAGGGCAACAGAGTGTTTTAGCTATGGGGTTGACACCCCCGAAGATTTGGCTAAGGTAGAAAAAATTTTACGAAAGGAGACATGTCAATGCGGGCATTGTTGGCATTAGAAGACGGTACATACTTTGAAGGATATTCCTTTACAGGAGAAGGGGAGAGTGGCGGAGAAGTTATTTTTAATACTGGCATGACAGGATACCAGGAAATACTAACAGACCCCTCTTATAAACATCAGCTGGTATGTATGACCTATACCCATATGGGTAACTATGGAATAAACTTTGAGGATATAGAATCAGATAAAGTTCAGGTGGCTGGATTTATTGTAAAAGAATGTTGCAGGGAACCATCAAATTGGCGCTCTAAGATGTCTCTTCCAGAATATCTAAAAAGACATAATGTAATTGGCATAGAAGGAATAGATACAAGGGCCCTTACCAGACACATAAGAATACATGGTGCCATGAGGGGATATGTTTCAACAAATGTTTTGGATCCCAAAAAACTCACAAAAATGGCACAGGACATAGAGCCAATGGAAGGCCTAAATTTGGTTGACATGGTGAGTACAAAACAAGTCTATAAATGGGAACATGGACCTAAAAAAGTAGAGATTAGAAACGGCAAATACAGTTGGGATAGTGATAAACTGAGACTGGTGGTTTATGACTTTGGTGTTAAATACAATATACTCAGGTTGCTTGAAAAGGAAGGTTTTGAAGTTTTAGTTGTGCCTGCCACGTATTCTGCCTCTAAAATAAGGGAGTTAGAGCCTCATGCTGTGTTTCTGTCAAATGGTCCAGGGGATCCAGCGGCAGTGCATTATGCCTTAGATGAAGTTTCAAAGATAATTTCAGATTATCCAATTGGGGGTATCTGTCTGGGACATCAGATTTTAGGGCTGGTTCTAGGAGGCAAGACCTACAAGCTAAAATTTGGCCATCACGGTGTAAATCATCCTGTTAGGAGACTGGATGCAAAATATGTGGAGATTACATCCCAGAACCATGGTTTTTGTGTGGATGTGTCTGATATTGATTATTTGAAACAGACCCATATTAATTTAAATGATAGGACATTGGAAGGATTTGTCCACAGGAAATTGCCTATTATGGCGGTTCAATACCATCCAGAAGCTGCACCAGGCCCTCATGATTCCAGATATTTTTTTAAGGACTTTTCAGAAATGGTGAAAAGGGTGTGCTAATTGTGTCTTTTAGGGGGAGTCAATGTCAGAAATAGCAAAGGCAAGGTCAAAGCTTAGTTCTGTATCCACATTGTTAAAAAAGAAAAAGTTCCTGGTGGCTCTTATGAGTATTCAGGATGCAATTGCTATTTATCTCAAGACCCCCCTTATGAAACACGAAAAACAGGACTTTCAGAAAAAGTTAGATGACGCAATTTACCTGTTAAAAATCAACAAAGAATTTGTACAGCAATATCCAATACCCATTGAATACCAGGTGGGAAGAGAAAAAGAACTATGGGAGACTTTAAACGAGGCTGTTAAAGAACTCCAGGCCTCTACTGTGGAAGAGGCAAAAAAACAGTTAAAAGAGCTGGAAGATCTCAAGGCAAGAGAGCTTGAAAAGGGGAAGAAACATTTAAAAGACAAAGAATATTCCGAGGCAGAAAAGGTCTTTAAGCGTTTGATTAAGACCTTTAAAGACGATACTGATTTAAAGCTCACCATCAGTGATATATATATGGATGAGGGATTGGTTGACCAGGCGATCAAATATCTTAAAGATGCTTATAAAGAAGACCCTGATGCAGTTTATCTCTTAAATAAGATGGGAATTACCTTGAGGAGAGCTGGAAAGCACGATCTTGCCTCAAGGGTATTTTTAGAGGCAGTATCCAAGTCCCCTGACGATGAATATCTATTATTTAACCTGGGCAGGGTATATATTGATGAAAAAAAATGGGAAGAGGCTGCAAAAGTTGCAAAAAAGGCCCTTGAGTTAAAGCCGGATTTTTTAGAAGCACAAAAGATGTTGAAATATGCTCAAAAGAGACTTTCTTAATCCGGGTTTATTATCACAAGGTTGAAGGTTCTTTGATTGTTATTTCCTCTCCCTTTTACCTTCACCCTTCTCCCTTCACTAATCACTAATCACTTGATCCACAGCCTTGAGGCCAGTTTAATGGCATGAATTAAGCTCTCTGTTTTTGCCATCCCTTTTCCCACCAGATCATAGGCCGTCCCATGATCCACAGAGGTTCTGATAATTGGCAGACCCAGGGTCACATTCACAGATTCATTGAAATGTACAAGTTTTAATGGTCCAAGCCCTTGGTCGTGGTACATGGCCAGGACTGCTGAAAATTCTCCAATATACGCCCTGTGAAATAGGGTGTCTGCAGGATATGGCCCCATTACATTTATTCCTATTTTTTTTGCTGATTCAATGGCTGGTCCAATCACCTCTATCTCCTCAGAACCAATTTTACCCCCTTCACCTGCATGGGGATTTAGGCCACATACTCCTATAGGTTTTTCGTATTCTCCCAGTTTTATTAGCATCTCATGGGTTAGTGTAAGACATCTTAATATTTTTTTTCTGGTAATTAGAGAAGGTACCTCTCTTAATGGAGGATGGGTAGTTACAAGGGATACCTTAAGTTTAGGACCACACAGGTGCATACACACATCATCTTTGGACAGACCAAATCTATTTGCAAAAAATTCAGTGTGTCCTGGAAAGTTAAAACCAGCATCCATTAGAGATTTCTTATTAATTGGGCAGGTTACAACTGCATAAGCTTTTTTTTTCTTTAAAATCTGGATGGCAACTTCCAGGATTTTACCACTGATGAGGCCACTTTCTTTTGATGGCACTCCAGGAGTAAAGGAAAAATCCTCCAATCCTTTAGAGTATAGGTTGATCTTGTTTTTTAGGAAGTCAGAGGGTTGTTCTGTTTGTATCCAGAACTTATCTATTGAAAATAGATTACAAAAGTATTCAAGTGGGGCCTTGGGGCCTATTATTAAAAAACTATCATCTATTGGCAGGTCCTTGGAAAATACCCTGCAAATTAGCTCTGGACCTATGCCATTGGGATCCCCCATTGTTATTAATATCATGAAAATGTTCCTTTTTTACTTAGTTGATTATTCCCCATCTCTTGTACAGCAATAACTGTTCAGTTCTTCTTGGCACACTGGAGTGCAGTGAATTGGCTGTCAGTTACACTACTTTGTCCGGCTTCTTATTTCTATATCTTTTCATAAGCCTGGCCAATGACCTGAGTGCTTCATTGACTGAATTTGAATCTGGAAAATATTCTATTAAGTCTGGATCAATTACTACTAAATTTGTCCCTTCTTTATATTTTGAGGCATATTTCCCACGAATACCATTACTAAAATCATATTCTTCTAACATATCTGAATCATTTTTCTGCTGTGATCTGTTATCTGTGTCTGTGGTCTGTAACTTCCATATACTCACACATACACATACACTCACACTTTCACATACACCCTTCGCCCTTCTACCTTTCACTAATCACTTGATCCATAACGGAGTTAAAGAAATAAGCAGATTTTTTTATTATATAAATAGGCTCCTTCCAATGGATACCGTGTTTTTATTGAGCTTGTCAAAGCGTTTAAAAAAATCCCTCAAGATTATTTGGTGGTCAAAGGCCATCTGGGGAAGAGCATAGAGGGGGAAAAAACCATATTCCTTTGCATCGTCTCCAGCCCTGGGTATTTGTCCATCTGGCATCCTGGCAACAAACACAGTGGTAATAGTATGGTTTCTGGGGTCTCTGTCTGGAGATGAATATACCCCAAAAACAGAATCTATCTCTATTTTTAGTCCTGTTTCTTCCAGTATTTCCCTTAATGCTGCCTCTTCCAAACTTTCACCAACATCCACAAATCCCCCTGGTAGGGCATATCCATAGGGGGGATTCTTCCTTTTAATTAAGAGCACTTCTTTTTTGAGGGTATAGATTATTACATCCACAGTTGGTAGGGGATTTTTGTAAATCTCTATACTTTCCCCACACCTGGGACATTTTAGGACGTCCTTCATGTTTACTTCTCCTTGGGTATTTATTAACCTTTCTTTTGATGACTTACTCTATCCTTAGTTCTGTTTTTTTTCAAATAGAAGAAATGGGCTAAAATTGAGGCTATATTAATATGAAAATTTATCTTGTAGGTGGAAGTATACGAGATAGGCTCCTTGGAAAAAAATCCAAAGATAGGGATTTTGTTGTGTTTGATGCCACAGAAAATGAATTCCTTAATAGATTTCCCAGGGCAAAAAAAGTTGGGAAAAAGATCTCTGTTTATTTAATTGGTAGAGATGAATATACCATATCAAAGTACCAGAATATAATGGATGATCTCATGTCCAGGGACCTGACGATTAATGCAATTGCTGAAGATGATAAGGGAAGGATATACCACCACCCCCTGGCCATAGAAGACCTTAAAAACAGGGTCTTGAGGGCAATTTCCAGGAAAAACTTTGAAGAAGATCCCTTGAGGGTCCACAGGATGGCAAGATTTTATGCCCAATTTCCCGATTTTTCAGTGGACATAAACTCCCTTGAGATTATTAGACAGGTTGGTGGCAATATTCATCTCATGAAAAAGATATCAAAGGAAAGGGTGTCTCAAGAAGTATCAAAGGCCATTTGCGCTAAAAAACCATCAAACTTTTTTTCTCTTTTAATTGAGACAGGTGCAACTGGATATTGGTTTTCTGAACTTGAACAACTAAAAAGAAGTAATAGGTGGAAAGGGATTTTAGATGCATGTAACATGAATGAGATATGTGCATGGATGTCCCTTGGATATGGTTTTATAGAAAATTTTGATGAAATAAATTCTGCTAAAGTGGCCTTTAGAAATATGAGCAACAGAATTGGTATGCCCAAAAAGATTACAGCAGCAGGAATAAGTTTTGTGGCCAATTATTTGGCAGCTAAAGAGATTTTTTTTAAGTCTCCAGAAGTGATAAGGGATTTATTATACATTATGGATAGGCAAAAAATAGTTGAACCTTTTTTTTATGTTATGGAGAAGATTACCCAAAAGATTTACCTGGATAAGGTCACTATGCTTTTAAACACAATAAAAAGTACAAAACTCCCCAATAAATATAAGGGACTTGGCCCTGAGTCTGGGGAGATTTTGAGAAATATGCAGATAAGAGAGATCGAGAAATGCTTATGTTTATAGTGGAAGAGGAGTCCTCATTGGATACATATTTGAGGAAAAAGACAAAAAAAGGGCTCAGGCAAATAAAAGAGCTTATTTCTGAACAAAGGGTAGTTGTTAATGGTACACTGTGTAAAAAGAGAAAAAAGATACTAAAAATAGGGGATGTTATTGAGATTTTAGATTTAGATATTCCCACCACCAGTTTTGCAGGCAAAGGTAAGGATATCTTTATTACCCCTCAAATTATTAAAGGAAATGATTTTATTTATGGGGTGTATAAACCACCTTTTGTTCATTCTACAAGGGGTAAAAGTAATCCAAACATGGAAGATATTTTGGAGAAATTTTTAATGAAAAGGTTTTTTTTGCTAAACAGGCTGGATTTTTTGACCAGTGGTATTTTGCTTTTTGGACTTTTAGAAAATTCTAAAAGTATATACCTTTCTATGCAGGATAGTGGTGGTATTGAAAAAAGGTATATTGCACTTGTTCACGGATATGTGGAAAAGGAGATTATTATTAAAAATAAAATTAATCACTGTAAAAGAAAAAAAGTAAAGGTCTTAGATGAAGAAGACAAAGATAGTACGAGGCATACAAAAATAGTTCCAAAAAAATTTTTTGAAAAACAAAATAGGACCCTTGTTGAGGCCATAATTTTAAAAGGTAAAAGACATCAAATAAGGGCCCATCTATCTTACATGGGACATCCAATCCTTGGTGACCCTTTATATGGCTACAGTAACTTCGCTATGCCCAGGATGTACTTACATAATTTTATGGTAAAGGGTTTTAATTTTAATATAAAAATAAAAAAGGAATTTTAATGTAGCATGTATAATTTAAAGAAATATTCATATATACCAGATACAGACAAACCAATTAGGATAGATAAGTTTTTACATTTAAAACTAAAAGACTTAAATTATTCCAGACAAAGGGTAAAGGAATTAATTGAACAGGGATCAGTATTTGTAAATAAAAAGAAAGTAACAAAACCTTCAATAAAGGTCTCGGACAAGGATTTAATAGAAATATCTATAGGTAAGAGAGATGAGATTGAGCCAGAACAAGGGAATTTAAAGATTGTTTATGAAGATGAATACATGGTAGTAATAGACAAACCAAAAGGTTTGGTCACCCACCCAGCTCCTTCCTGTAAGGAAACCACCCTGGTAAACTTCATTTTGCATAAATATCCCTGGATGAAAGAGTTAGATGATGAGAGACCAGGTATTGTTCACAGGTTGGATAAGGACACAACTGGCCTAATGGTTATAGCCCTGGAAAAGAAGAGTCAAGAACTGTTAAAAGAGCTTTTTTTAAATAGAAAGGTTACAAAAAGGTATCTGGCAATTGTTGTAGGTATACTTGAGAAAAAACAAGGAGAGATTAAGGTTTTTATAGACAGGGATGATAAGACCAAGATTAAGATGAAGGTATATGGATCTAGAGGGAGGGAGTCCATAACTAAATATAGAGTCATTTATGAGTTCAAAGATTATAATCTAAGCCTTATTGAGGCCCAGATATTAACTGGAAGGACACATCAAATAAGGGTCCATTTTTCCCACATTGGGCATCCTGTATTGGGAGACAAACTTTATTCAAATGGCAAAAGAGTTGAAAATAAGATACTAAACAAGCTTGCTAAAAGACAAATGCTCCATGCATGGAAACTTTCCCTAACCCATCCTATTTATGAGGAAAACTTGAGTTTTATATCAACAGTACCAAAGGATTTTTTCAGGGTGGTCCTTTATGCTTCAAAGAAAAGACCTATGGTAGTGGGCGTCACAGGTAGTGTTGGTTCTGGAAAGTCTACGGTGTGCAGGCTCCTTGCAGGAGATAAGTATCCTTTGTGGAGTGCAGATAAGGCAGTTGAGTCATTGTATGGGGAAGGAAATGCTGGCTATGAAATGATAAAAAGGACCTTTGGTCTGGAGTTTGTGGATGAGGATAGGGGAGTGGTGGACAAAAAGAAATTATTTGCCCACATGAATATGGATAGAGATTTTAGAGAAGAGGTGGAGAAGATAATCCATCCCCTTGTGTTTGAGGATATGAAGGATTTTATTTCAAGAAATAAGACAAAGAATATGGTGATACTGGAAATTCCACTCCTTGTTGAGGCTGGGTGGGACAAAAGTTTAGAAGATTCCATTTTTGACGTAATAGTTGGTGTGTTTTGTTCGGATATGGTGCGCATAAAAAGGCTTCAACAACTAAGGGGATGGAGCCAGGTACAGATATCAGGAGTTGACAGGTGGCAACTGCCTCAAAAGGAGAAACTAAAAAGATGTAATATAATAATAGATAATTCTTCAACCATTGAAGATACCAGAATAAAAGTTGCTAATTTGCGAGGTTTGCTACGGAAAATTAGAAAAAAAAGACTCTTATCCCGAGTTTATCAGTTTGATAAGCTCGGGATAACTAGCTTTTTAAAATAGTACCTTGATTAGTTGTGATGTATTATAGAATGAATAAAATTTTTTTAAAATTATTCAGGTGACAAAATTATAATTGGGACTTAAATTAAAAGTTAACACTATGTTTAATCGAGAAAACATTTGGAGGGTTGTATGTTACAGATAGAGGACCTACACGTTGAGGTAGGAGGGAAAGAGGTCTTAAAAGGGGTCAACCTCTCAATTGGTAAAAATGAGACCTTTATTTTATTTGGTCCAAATGGTTCTGGAAAGACCACTTTGCTTATGACAATTATGGGTTTTTCCAATTACAAAGTCACAAAGGGGAAGATCGTTTTTAGGGGACATGATATTACATATCTCCCCACCTATGAAAGGGCCAGACTTGGGATAGGTATGTCATTTCAAAGGCCGCCAACAATAAATGGCCTTAGAACCAAAGACCTTGTTAAACTGTGTGCCAGGGGGCGGGAGATAGACATTAATTCCCTTGCAAAAAGGGTGAACATGGTGGATTTTTTAGATAGGGATATAAACCTTGGTTTTTCAGGGGGCGAGATCAAGAGGTCTGAGCTACTCCAGCTAATGGCACAGGAACCAAAATTGCTTCTCTTTGACGAGCCTGAATCTGGTGTGGATTTGGAGAATATGGCTCTAATTGGTGAAGTAGTAAAGGAGTTGCTTGGACAGAAATTAACACCTGCACCTAATACCTCCATGAAGAAATTAAAAGAAGGAAGGGATATTTCAGGTCTTATAATCACCCATACAGGATATATCTTAGAATATATTAATGCCGATAGGGGAATGGTTATGTATAATGGTGTGTTGTGCTGTGAAGCAAGGCCCAGGGATATTTTGGAACACATAAGAAAATATGGATACAAGGAGTGTGTAAAATGTCTAATATAAATGAAAATATAAATCTGGAAGAATTTATCTTTGATGGAGAAGAAGCAGTTGAGATTCAGGATTTAAGGGAAATAGATGAAAAAGATAGAGAGAATTTGTTGATGGCAGGTATTGATGTAGAGGAAAGAGAGAGAAGTGCAAGTTTCCTTCATGTGAATCACTCAAGGGCCCATTGTAAGAGTTGTGAGCCAGGAGTTGAGGTCCTGGATGTCAAAGAAGCCCTGGAGAGGTACAATGGATTAAAAGATTATTACTGGAAATTGGTTGATCCAGATAAGGATGAATATACAAAGGCAGTTTATGAAAAATTGCATGGGGGATATTTTATTAAGACAGAGAAGGGAGTAAAAATAAAAAATCCAGTCCAGTCATGTCTGTTTATCAGAAAAGAGAAAGTGGGGCAAAATGTACACAATATTATTATTGTGGAAGAGGATTCTGAGCTCCATATTATTACTGGATGTTCTGTTGCCCATGATGTAAAGGCTGCACTTCATCTTGGTATCTCTGAGATTTACGTAAAAAAGGGTGGTAAATTGACATTTACAATGATCCACAACTGGGGATCAAATGTCCATGTGAGACCTAGATCTGTTGCTATAGTTGAAGAAGGTGGGGCCTTGGTGAACAATTACATATTAATTAAGCCTGTAAAAAGTGTTCAATTATACCCCACAATATTTTTAAATGGCAAGGGAGCAGTGGCCAGGTCCAGTTCAATTATTGTCTCGCCCCCTGGCTCTTACATCAATGCAGGTAGCAGGATGGTTCTAAATGCACCTGATACAAGGGCTGAGATAATATCAAGGACAATCACAACTGGTGGTACTATAGTTGCGCCCGGACATATCCAGGGGAATGCTGTTCCCGCCAAAGGCCATCTGGAGTGTAAGGGGCTCATTTTAAAGGATGGAACAATTCACGCAATCCCTGAGTTAGAGGGAACAGTGGCTGGTGTTGAACTATCCCATGAGGCAGCAGTGGGAAAAGTAGCCCAGGAAGAAATTGAGTATCTAATGGCCAGGGGATTGGATGAAGATGAAGCAACATCAACTATTGTCAGGGGATTTTTAAATGTGGATATAATGGGTCTTCCCCCAGAGCTAAAACAGGCAGTTGATAAGATAATTGAAGAGGCAGGGGAGGAGATGTTTTAAAAAAAGGGGCCATCAGGCCCCTTTTTTTAGTTGTTTCTCATCTCATATAGTCCTTTAAAGTAAAATTCTACCCTTCTATTTAACATTCTACCTTCAAGGGTATGGTTGTCAGCAACTGGCATACTTTCCCCAAATCCAATTGCCTTTATCCTCTTTGGCTGGATATTGAATTTTGTAATGAGATAGTTTTTTATGGCTTCAGCCCGTTTCTGTGATAACTTTTGATTGTATTTTGCAGAACCTATGCTGTCAGTATGCCCTGCAACTGTGACCTTACTCTTAGGATTTTCCACCAGCATCCTTCCTATTTTATCTAAGATGTTAAAGTACTTGGGATCTATTTTTGCACTATTTGATTTAAAGTTTATGTGATATGTGAGTTTTAAGGGAATGGGACAGCCAAATTCATCCACTCTGTATTGTTTTGGGGTGTTTGGGCACTTGTCCATGTAATCGTATACCCCATCTCCATCTGAATCATATGGGCATCCGTCTTTGTCTACCTTTACACCTGCTGGGGTCTTGGGACACCAGTCCATGGAGTCTACTACCCCATCACCATCAGAGTCTAAAACCTTTTTAATCAATGCATCTTCAACAAATCCTTTTAGTTTCATGGGACACATGGCATCTTTGGCGTCAATAATCTTCCCGCACCCACCGATATCCGCTATTTTTCTCAGTATTTCTTTTTCCTTTGGCTTTGTGGCATAGCTTACCACGTAAAAACAAACCATCTTGTTATTGTCCATATAGACCTTTTTTGCAGCATCAACTGGACTTACACCAGAATTTTGTCCTCCGTCTGAAAATAGGATTATAGCAGTCTTACCTGAAAAGGTTTTTAAATCTCTATCTATTCCAAGCAATCCCTCTCCCAGCGTGGTTGGTGGTCCAAAAATAGACTTGTTTACCAATTTTTTTTCAATTTGATTTAAGAAATTACTAAAGGACTCCTTTGAATAATTCCTGTTTTTTAAATAAGATTTTAGCCCACATACCTGATAAACAGAATATTTGTAGTCTAGATTGGGAATAAAATTTTTCATGGTTTTAAGTGCTTCAAAGACCATCTTTGATTTTTTCTTAGACGCACCTGGATAGGTCCATCCCATTGAGCCTGACATGTCAATAAGAATCACAAAATTATCTACCTTTTTCTGGTAGATGCTATTTGCTTCCACACTAAAACAAAAGCCCAGTACAATCAAAAATAAAAAAAATAAAATACGCTTCATAACACCCCTCCTTATTTGAAATTTTTTATTTATTATGAAAACATTAAGTTACTTATATTACTTAGTCAAGAAAATATAACACTAAACATTAGTTAACTAGATCGCATGATGATGTTGACAAAGCAAAATGATCAAATTAACTTGTTTTTGGAATTAACAACAATCAGGAGAGGTTATGGTAAATAGGCTAGTTAATAGAATCTTAAATGGGGAAAAGATATCATCCAGTGATCTGGTTTCCATTGTTAATTTAGATGATCTCTGTGATTTTTTTTGGGGGGCCACAAAGTTAAGAGAACATTTTAAAGGGAAAAGAGTATTTACCTGTTCAATAATAAATGCAAAGTCTGGTCTGTGTTCTGAGGATTGTGCTTTTTGTGCGCAATCAAAATATCACAATACAAATATTTCTGTCTATCCCCTTTTGGACAAGGATGAGCTGGTTGGTAGGGGGATTGAAATGGCCAAGATGGGGGCAAGACGGTTTTCATTTGTAACCAGTGGTAAAAAACTTTCAAAAAGAGAAATTTACACCATATGTGAGGCAGCCAATTTATTAAAACAAGAGACAGAACTTGGGCTTTGTGGATCTCTGGGAATTTTAGATGAAGATAGGGCCATTTCACTTAAACAAGCAGGTATTTCTAGGTACCACCACAACCTGGAAACAGCCAGGTCTTTTTTTAAAAATATTTGCACCACCCATGAATATGATGAAGACGTGCTCACTATAAAGGTTGCCAAGGAGGCTGGTCTTGAGGTCTGTAGTGGAGGAATTATTGGTCTAGGTGAAGACTTTTCCCACAGGCTTGAGCTGGCCAGCTTATTACAGGAACTAGACGTTGATTCAATACCTATAAATTTTTTGAATCCAATAAAGGGCACAAGACTCGAAAACATGCCAATACTTGAGCCCATGGAAGCCCTTATTGCCATAGCAATTTTTAGATTTTTGAATCCAGCTAAAGATATTACCATTTGCGGAGGAAGGGAAGTGTGCTTGGGAGATTTTCAATCATGGATATTTTTAGCAGGAGCCAATGGGGTGATGATAGGGAATTACCTCACAACCCTTGGAAGGGATATTAATGACGACCTTAAGATGATTAGGTATCTTGGGCTAAAGATATGCTGATGGAGAAAATCTCTGGAGCATTTTACTTTGATTCCAAAATGGACATATTTAAGACACATTTTCCAGGTCATCCAGTTGTTCCTGGATCAATTATTGTGGATAAATTTATTTCCCAAATAGTGGGACGGGGATGTGAACCTGTTGGATTAAAGATACAGGGTTTCAAATTCTTGAAGTTCATCCCCCCTGGTGTTTATCATTTTTGTATAGAACCACTGAATAATGGATATTATTGCCAATTATTTGATGATGAGATGTTAGTTGCAAAAGGAGAGATCTTGCTTGAAGCAAAAAAGTAGTAGTAACAAATGTTTAATATTAGGTGGCAGCTCAGAGATTGGACTTTTACTTGCCAAAAGACTATTTGAGGAAAACATAACACCAATTATTACATATTCATCTGAAAAGGGCCTGAAAAAGATAAGAGAAGATATAAAAAACAATATAACAACCTATAAGGTAGACCTATCTTCATTGAACTCAATTTATGATTTTTTTTCTAAAGTGGATTTTGAGATACAATATTTTGTGGATCTGGCGCATACAAACGAGGAAGAGTTATTTCTATCATTAAAAGATGAAGAGATTATTTCTTATTACACAACCAATGTCATAAACAGGTCCATTTTTATAAAACACCTTGTTAGGTCAATGCTGCCCAGGAGAAAGGGTAGACTTATCTATATTTCATCAACTGCTGCGAATATACCAAATATAGGACAGGGTATTTATTGTTCATCAAAACTGGCAGTGGAGGGGATATATAAGATTATTGGAATTGAGATGTATAAAAAAGGCATATCAACCCTTATTTTAAGGCCTGGATATATTAATTCAGGACGGTCTAAAAGGTTTATTCAACAAAAAAACAATTTATTAAATCCATATCTTTTAGATAAAGATGACATTGTAGATGCTATTATATACTTTTTAAAAGACAATGGAAGATGTTTTAATGCCAGAGAAATAACTATGGATAGAGGATTTTTTGCACAAAAGATATTTTATTAGGGAGTAATGCTATGAATATAGAAAAATCACTGAAAAATATAATTGCAGATATTTTAGATATTAATCCTCTGGATATAGATGATGATACTTATCTTATACGCGATTTAAATATGGAGTCCATTGACTTATTGGAACTAGGGGTGGCATTAAATACCACCTTTAAAATAGATGTAGATGAAGATGTGGCGTTCTTAAAAGACTTGAGGTTTAATTTGGATAAACTTTCTTTAGATAATCCCTCTAGGGAAAAAGCCCTATCTAAGATATATACCCATTTATCCCAGAAGAGGATCCATGAGATATTAAAGGACTTGGATAATGGCCCGGTACTTAAATTTAAAGATGTGTTAGATTATGTGAGATTTAAAAAAAGCAGCTTGTAATATGTCCAAAAAACGGGTAGTAATTACTGGGATTGGTCTGGTTACCTCCCTGGGGGACAGCCCAAAAGGGGTAATAAATTCTGTTTTAAATGACAGGGTTAATTTTCTAGTTTCAGGAGATGATCCTGAACTAATCATTTGTCCTGTTAGAGACTTTCAGTTAAAAAGCTACATTTCATCCTACAAATATATAAGATATTTACCCAAAAGCTGGCAGTTTGGACTGGCTTCAGCAAAAATGGCAATTGAATCTGCTGGACTAAGTGATGAGGATCTAAAACAGGGTGGATTATTTGTTGGAATCGGTCCCAATGTGGAAGTAATCAATGATAATGTCCTGGAAAAGGCATTGGGGCTAGTTTCCATCCTGCCCAATACCCTTTGCTTTTGCATATCACACCTCTTTGGTATCCATGGAGAAAATTTGACCATCTCAAATGCCTGTGCCAGTTCCCTCCAGGCAATTGGGGAAGGCTTTTTGCGTATTCGAAATGGAGAACTCAAATTGGCCCTGTGTGGGGGATCAGATAGTAGAATAGGTAAATATGGTTTAAAATTGTATAAAAATGCACGTGTACTTCTCAAAAATAATAAACTACTTGATCCTTGTTTTCAGTATGGACCATTTGACTCAAAAAATGGGGGTTTTGTCCCTGGGGAAGGGGGGGCGTTTTTGGTATTAGAAGATATGGAGATGGCCATTTTAAGAGGAGCGGAGGTATTTGGCGAGGTCATTGGCTACTCTAGCAGCCTTGATGGCATAAATCCCACTGCGCCAGACACATCTGCAAAATGGGCTGGATTGTGTGTAAAAAGGGCAATTGAGATGGCGGGGTTAGACCCAGGGGATATTGACGTTATTTTTGCACATGGTACAGGCACTGTGTTAAATGACACCATGGAGATAAACTTGATCAAGGATTTGTTCTCAAGAAAATGTCCTTATGTCTCGTCCATAAAGTCCTGGATTGGACACCTGGCTTCATCTTGTGGTGCTGCAGAAATGGCCATAGGGATAATTTGTCTCAAAAAAGGGTTGGTCCCAAGGATTAGGAATTTGGAAAATCCACGGGACGGAGAGATAAATTTTTTGCCAAAAGACCTTTATGGAGAATTTACCAATGCAATTTTCCAATCCTTTGGCTTTGGTGGACAAAACGCAGCTTTAATTGTAAGTACCGGTCAATGAAGCTTATAGCCATTACTAATATAAATAAGAAAGATATCTCAGTTAGATGTAAGATCGAAAAATCCATCCATTGGCAAATGATTGAGGCAATTGCCCAGTCATGTGGGCTCCATCTAAGGTGGCTTCTTGATTTCGAGAAACATGTTTTTCTTGCAAAGATACGAGAATTTGAGTTTTTAAGTAACTCTCTTTTAGATTGTGTACTGGTCAAGGCCCATCAAATATCTTTGACTAAGTCTGCAGCTTTATATAAAGGTTGGTTACTAGGTCCTCATGGAAAACAAGAACTTGCAAAAGGGAAATTTTTGTTGTCCCATATAGACTTTGCAGGTGATTTTAAAAAAGAATTAATAATTCCATACTTTAAGGGGCTTTTTGGATGTTTGATGAATACAAGAGACTATTAAACATACAAAAAAAATCCTCTCTTTATAGGGATCCTGAGGTAATTTTAAACAGGCAGGGTAAGTATGTTGATGTTGGAAAAAGACGACTCATAAATTTTTCCTCCAATGACTACCTTGGTCTTTCTTCTGATAAGTATATTAAGGATATTATAATAAAAAATTTCAAAAAATATCCCACTTCCTCTTCATCCTCCAGGGTGGTGTGTGGAAACTATTCAATTGTCCTAGAGGCAGAAAAAACATTTGCTGAATTTTTTGGATATGAGGACTGCCTTTTTTTTCAATCTGGATTCCAGGCAAACCTTGCACTTATGTCCACTATATTCTTAAAAGACCATATGGTCTTTGCAGATAAGCATATACATGCAAGTAGTGTATTAGGTCTAAAATTAGGTGGGTGCAGGTTTAAAACATATAATCACAACGACATAAACCACTTAAGAAAAAGAATCAAAGCAACCGAAAAAAGACATATTGGGGTGGTTACTGAGTCTTTATTTTCAATGGATGGGGACGTGTTAGACGTAGATAATTTCTTTAGTCTCAAAGAGGATGCCAAGTTTTTTAGTGTAGTAGACGAGGCACATTCATTGGGGGCAATGGGAAAATTGGGAAAAGGTGTTACAACTGGTAGGTCTGATGTGATTGTTGGTACATTTACCAAGGCGTTTGGTTTTTTTGGAGCATTTTTGCTTATGCCATCTTTAGTTAAGGAATATATGTTTAATTTCGCAATTCCCTTAATATACTCAACTGCCCTTCCCCCAGCCCATGCTGCCTGTGCAATGGATATTCTGGAGGTCATACATGGTTTAGAAGATAGGAGGTGGTACTTACAGGAAATATCTCTCTATGTCAGGGAAAAGTTAAGGGATTTGGGTATTTCTTTTGTTGGAGAAAGCTATATCCTGAGTATAAAAATAGGAGATGAAGCCCTTGCAAAAGATGTTGCAAAGGAATTATTGAGTAGGGGTTATTTGGTATTTTACTCAAGGTATCCAACTGTTCCAATTGGTAAATCCATTTTGAGGCTAAGCCTTTGTTATTTTCATACAGAAAAGGATCTTGATAATTTTATATTCAATTTAAAAGAAGTGTTATTTAAATATGGAATTTTGACATGAATCATATATTTGTTACTGGTACAGATACTGGAGTTGGAAAGACTTTGATTTCTTCTTTAATTATGAATTTTTTTAAGAAAAAAAACAAAAATTCAATTTATTTAAAATTGATTCAAACTGGTTGTCATGACGTATGTCATGATGATTCTGATGCATATTTTGTCTATAATAATCTTATGAGAAAGGTTGATAGAGGTTTTTTATTAGACAAAGTATGTTATCTATTTAAAAATCCAAAGGCCCCCTATTTTGCAGCCCGAGATGAAAATAAGGAGATAGATATTAATTATTTAACAGAGTGGATTATTAAAAGGACCAGGGGATATGACAGGGTGGTTTTAGAAGGAGCTGGTGGGCTAATGGTGCCCATTACCAGGGATTTTTTGGTTATTGATCTCATAAACTTACTAAGGACCCATGTAATTTTGGTTGCACGAGCATCTCTTGGCACCATAAACCACACCCTTTTGTCAATTGAAGCCTTAAAAAAAAGGGATATCCCTGTTTTAGGGGTAATATTTTCAATGAAAAAAAAAGAACATAAGAATCTGGTGGAGGAGAATATGGAAGCTATTTCTATGTTTTCCGGGGTAAAGGTATATTTAGTTGAGGAGATAAAAGATCCATCTATAGATTGTGAAGACTATTTTGGTTTAATTGAGGAATTGGAAGATAAAATGGTTTTAAACAGGGCCTAATTTAGGCCCTGTTTTTTATTTTTAAGCTGAAAATGCCTTTTCAAAGTTAGGCACCACCTGTTTCTTTCTGGACATAACCCCATCTAACCAAACTCTGTCACCTTCAGGGGCCTTGCCAAAGGCCTTTTCAACAACAGATGGATCGTCAGATGCAATGAGCATTAGGGAGCCTTCTTTCATAATGTCTGTGAGTAGCAAGAATACACTGTGATATCCACCTTCTTCTTTTAACTTTTTGATATCTTCAGCGAGCTGCTCTTTAACTGGATCTAAGATAGACAAGTCAACAACCTCAAGCTGACCAATTCCAACCTTGTTTCCACTCATGTCAAAGTCTTTGTAGTCTCTCTTTACCAGATCCCTAATTGGTGTGCCTTCAACAGCGGATTTTACTTTAAACATCTCCATACCCAGTGATTGTAGATCATCTATTCCAGCGATCTTTGCCAGTGCTTCTGCTGCTTCTTTGTCTTTGTCTGTGCATGTTGCAGATTTGAAGATAACAGTATCGCTCAAAATTGCACATGCCATTATCCCAGCGATATTTTTGGGGATTTCAACCCCAAAGAAATCATACATGTTTTTGAGTACAGTGCATGTACATCCAACTGGCCAGGTCCAAACTTCCACAGGATTTGGGGTAGTCACATCTCCCACCTTATGGTGATCAACTATTCCCAAAATCTCTGCCTTGTCTAAGTTGTCCAGTGACTGGGAGATATCAGAGTGGTCTACTAAGATAACCTGTTTCCCCTCTCCATCGGTGATTTTTTCTGGTGCTTGCACCCCAAATTTTTCCAATACAAATTTGGTCTCATTGTTTAAGTCGCCCTGGGCTGCTGGTACGCATTCTAAACCCAACTTACTTTTGAGATCTGCAAGGGCAATTGCTGCACAGACAGAGTCTGTATCCGGACTTTTGTGACCTACTACGTAAACTGCCATATCTACCTCCTAATAATTTTTTGTGAATTTAAATTCATATCCTAGACAAGACTTTGTGAAAAGTAGCACAAGTTTTTTCAATTGCCAAGTCCTAGTTTAGGCCTTTTATTTTTTTGTTGATTTTATCTAGATTATCATATAATGAGTTCTCCATTAAAATTGACAAGAATAAAATTTTAGTGAGGAGCAAAAAGGTGTTACGTAGTGAAGATTTAAAGTATTTCAGAAATCAACTGGAAAAAATGTTGGAAGAAATAGAACAAAAAGGAAAGCAGACCATAGAAGAGATGGTTGATTCTTCTTCTATGTATCCAGACCCTGCTGACAGGGCATCTGTTGAATCTGAACAGTTTTTTGCCCTCCGCTTAAGGGATAGAGAAAGAAAGCTCAGAAAAAAGATCTTAGAGGCCATTGAAAGGATAGATAATGGCACGTATGGTATCTGCGAAGGATGTGGTGGTGAAATTGGTATAGCCCGTCTAAAAGCAAGGCCTGTTACTACCCTTTGTATTGAATGTAAGAACAGACAGGAAGAAGAGGAGAAGTTACGTCGGGGAAAATAAAGAAAGTAAGGAGTGTTTTGTCCCACCCCATGGCCGAGATTGGCTTGATGGGCCCTGGTTTATTTTAGAATGGATGCAAATTTTTTTCGCTTCATAATAAGAGATGGTTACAATCTTTTAAAATCTGCCAGGATTGAAAAGGTATATAATCCTATAAGTAGAGTCTGGACCTTTAAGCTCTCTTCAAAGACACACTTAATATTTTTTTTTGATGCCAAAAACAATTTTTTGTTCTTCTCAAAAAATAAGCCAGAAAATCCCCTTAAACCCTCTCCCAAGGTTGGTTGGTGGAGAAAGAGGACTCAAAATCATGTAATAAGCCACGTATCAGTGGATTGGCCAAATAGACGGATCTCCCTGAAAATTGAAAAAATTGGCATTGCTCCCCAGTGGATCTTTTTTGATCTAAAGGATGGACTTGAGCTTATGTCCAGTGATCCAGTGGGGCAAATCAATGTGACCTGGCCCACCCTTGATGAAGTTTTGAGTAGTAGAGAAATTTATAAAAAATATCCAAACATAACCTCCCCCATAAGATATTCCCTCTTAAATTTAAGAAGTGATTCAGAAAGGGAGTTCTGGTACTCAAAGTTGGTCTCTGGAGATATTGAAAAATTTTATGTATATGAAAATCCCTGTACTGAAGAAATTATTTTGTCTCTCTGGCCCGTATCTAACCTAAGAGATAATAGGGAAACTGTATTTGAATCAGCATTAGATGCTGCAGAATACTATGGATGGTCTATTTTAAATAGATTGATAAAAAAAGGCACCAATGAAGGCAAAAGGACTAAGAGACTTAAAAAAAGGCTTATAAAAGAGCGAGAAAAGCTTGATAAGTGGATTTCACTGGAAAGTCATGCCAATATAATAAAAGATAACCTCCATAAAATTGACCCAAATGTGCATTGTTCCTCCTTGGAGTTGGGTCAGGATAATGGTACCAGGGTAAAAATAGAGCTCGATCCATCCCTAAGTGTGTTGGAAAACATGAACCTTATGTTTCAAAGGGCCAAAAAGGGGAAAAGGGGACTGGTGTCATTGCAAAAAAGGGAAGAGAGATTATTGTCTCTAAAAGACAGTCAAGGAGGAATAAAATTTGTCTGGTCAGAAAAGTCAGGATTAAAGAAAACCAAAGAAATACCATCCAGGTTTGCCAACCTAAAGGTGCGGGTGTATAAAAGTAGTGATGGTATATTAATTGTTAGGGGTAAGAACAAAGTAGCCAATCACAAGCTCTTGAGTTTTGGAGCAAGGTCCCATGACATCTGGTTTCATGCCCAGGGCGGTCCAGGGGCCCATGTTATTGTTATTAGGGATAACCCAAAAAAAGAAGTGCCAATAACTACCCTGGAGCAAGCTGCTATGCTTGCTGGACTGGCAAGTTACCAAAGAGACAGTGACTATGCAGAAGTAATTGGAACTGAAGTAAGGTATGTAAAAAAGAAGAAAAATATGGCCCTTGGAGAGGTTGAAGTAACAAAGGTGCTTTATTCATTTAGAATAAAAATAGACCCTTTAATTGAAGATAGATTGAGGATATATTAGATGAAAAATGGTGGTGTTAAAGATAAGAGTATAAGAAAGGTTAGCTACCTTAGAGTGAGTGTCACTGATAGGTGTAACTTAAGGTGTATTTACTGCTCCCCTGTCAAGAATTTTAAATTTTTCCCCCATAAGGATATACTCACTTTTGAAGAGATTGTAAGACTTGTAAAAGTTGGTCAAATGCTAGGTATAGAAAAGGTGAGGTTAACAGGAGGAGAGCCCTTTGTAAGACGTAATTTTTTAGATTTGTTGGAAAAACTTATAAATCATTTTCCAGGGCTGGATCTTAGAATAACAACCAATGGAACTTTATTAACAGATGAGATAATTTCCACCTTAAAGCAAATAGGAATAAGGGCAATAAATGTATCCCTGGATACCTTTGATGAGAAAAAATTTTTTGAAATCACAGGAAGGGATCTTTATAAGCAGGTAATTAATTCCATTTATGGATTAATGCATGCAGGAATAAAGACAAAAATAAATGTAGTGGCCCTTAAAAACATAAATCAAGACGAGGTATTGGATTTTGCAAAATTTGCCTATAACAATCCAGTGCATGTGAGATTTATAGAATTTATGGATATATCAACTTCTAAAGCAGAAAACCATAGCTATTTTTACTCTGCCAAGGATATTTTATCTATTATTAAACAAAGATATAATCTAACAAAGGACAGAATTGCCAAAGATTCAAAGGGGCCTGCAAGGATGTATAGTATAGATGGGGGGGAAGGGAAAATAGGTATAATTTCCCCCCTTTCCAATCATTTTTGTAATACATGCAACAGATTTAGGATTACTGCAGATGGGAGGCTCAAGACCTGTCTTTTTGCTGTTAAAGATTATAATTTAAGACCTATTTTGAGGAATCCCAGGCTAGGGGATATTTTTTTGTATAAGATTATGAAAAACGCAGTGTCAAGAAAGCCAATCGGTAGGGAGTTGTTAGCCAGGCGAGGAAATGGCCTTAAAGGCATGTATGCAGTGGGGGGGTAGTTGGGGATTAGAATTTATTCAATAAAATAAGTAGGCCTATTGAAATGAATAATAGGCCTGATATCTTTTTTATAATGTTTTGGGAAATAAAATTTGTAAGAGAGTTAGCAACAAATACCCCAAGCAGGGTAACTAAAATAAGGGCTAAAGATGCAGATAAAAATACTGTCCAAATTTTGTGGGTCTTTGATGTCATAACCATTGCTGTAAGCTGTGTTTTGTCTCCAAGTTCTGCTAAAAATACCATCCAGAATGTGGTAAAAAAGAGCTTCCAATCCATATTTATATCTCCTTATAATTTTTTTTGATAATATACAAAGAAGTATGTCCTGTAAATTATTAATCTTAGGTAGGAGGAGTAAAATAGGTGATAGACAGGGAATTGGAGTTTAAGGATTCTTTACTTGCACAGCAACTTTTTGGTCCCCAGGAAAAATATTTGAAGTTCATTACAAAAAGGCTTGGGGTTGATATATCCTCCAGGGGATCTAAGTTGTTTTTGTCTTCAGAGGATAGAGAAAAGGTTGATATTGCATGTAATTTCTTGATTCAGATGTATGAACTAATAAGGCATGGTTTTTCCATTCATGCGCCAGATTATGACTATGCACTCACCTATCTTGAGAATTATCCAGGTGCTGATCTGGGAAAGTTATTTAAAGAAAAGTTTTTTGCAATTTCACCAAAAAAGACTATTTCACCAAAAACCATTGTTCAAAAAGAGTATTTAGAGGCAATTAGGGACAATGAGGTTGTTTTTGCCATTGGACCTGCTGGAACTGGAAAGACATATCTTGCAGTGGCCATGGCGGTATCCTTTTTGTTGCAAAAAAAAGTAAAGAGACTTATCTTAACCAGACCAGCGCTTGAGGCAGGGGAAAAACTTGGTTTTTTGCCAGGTGATATACTTGAAAAGGTAAATCCGTACCTTAGGCCCCTATACGATGCCCTGCACGATCTGTTGGACTTTAAAAAGGTTCAGGAATTTATGGACAGCGGCATAATAGAGGTGGCACCCCTTGCCTTTATGAGAGGTAGGACCTTAAATAGGTCCTTTATTATTTTAGATGAGGCGCAAAATACAACCTCTGAACAAATGAAAATGTTTTTGACCAGGCTTGGATATGGATCAAGGGCAATTATTACAGGTGATATTACTCAGATAGATCTCCCAACAAAGGAGAAATCGGGGCTCATAGAGGCAGAAAAGGTGCTTAGACAAATTGAGGGAATAAGATTTGTCTATTTTACAAAAAAGGATGTCATTAGACACAGACTTGTTGGTGAAATAATTGATGCATATGAGAGATATGAGGATAAAAATAACAGTTGATTATGAAAAGATAATTCCTTTTTTATTGGATATGAGGCAAGTTAAGATATGTACCAAGAAAATTTGTGAATTTATTGATGTGATGGGAGAGGTGGAGATAAAACTAACAGGAGATCTGGAGATAGAGGCCTTAAATAGAGAGTTTTTAAAATTAGAGGGGCCAACTAATGTTTTGAGCTTTCCAGGAGATGAAGAGGATTTCCTGGGATCTATTTGTGTATCAATTGATACAATAATAAGGGAGGCAAACCTCTATTGCCAAGATACAGAAGAATATTTTTACAGAATGCTTATCCATGGCATACTACACCTTTGTGGTTATGGACATGGGGATATTATGTATGAAACAACAGATTTAATATTAGAGCGTCTGAAAGGTGAAGGATTAATTCAGGGTTAATGTGATAAGGAGCAAAAAATGAAACACTTTTTGACCATTTTAGATTTTCCCCAGGAAAAGATTTATGACCTATTAGACAGGGCACTTAGGATAAAAAAACAAAGGGCTAGATTATCAATATTAAAGGATATGTGTGCTGTAATGATATTTGAAAAACCTTCAACCAGGACCAGGATATCCTTTGAGGTTGCAGTTAGGGAACTTGGAGGGTACACCTTGTTTATGACACCCCAGGACTCGCAGCTTGGTAGAGGTGAACCAATAAAGGATACAGCCAGGGTTATATCTAGATATGGACACCTTATGATTGTAAGGACCTTTGGTCAGGAAAAATTAGAGGAATTATCAAGATATTCATCAGTTCCTGTGGTCAATGCACTCAGTGATTTGTATCATCCATGTCAGGTGATGAGTGATTTGCTCACAATATATGAGCGTACCAGAGACTTTTCAAACTTAAAGATTGCGTGGGTTGGTGATGGGAATAACATGGCCCATTCCTGGATAAATGCAGCTATATATCTCCCTTTTGAATTGTATGTATCCACCCCAGAGGGATATGAGCCCAAAAAAGAGATTTTAGATAGGGCAATATCCAAGGGGGCAAAGATTGAGCTTACACATGATCCTGTTTTTGCTGTTAAAGATGCAGATTTTATAAATACAGATGTGTGGGCGTCCATGGGGGTAGAAGGGGAAGAAGAGGTAAGGTTAAAGGCCTTTTCCAGATATCAGGTAAATGATGCGCTTATTCAACATGCAAAAAAAGATGCAAAGGTGATGCATTGTCTGCCTGCCCATAGGGGCGAGGAAATTACTGAAGAGGTGATTGAAGGGGGAAGGTCTATTGTATGGGATCAGGCAGAAAACAGGCTTCATATGCAAAAGGCCATTTTAGAGTGGATCTTTTCTTAAACAAGATTGTTGGGGAGGAAATATGAGTTCAATAAAAAAAGTGGTTTTGGCATATTCTGGGGGGCTAGACACATCTGTTATATTAAAATGGATAAAAAACACATATAACTGTGAAGTAATAACATTCACCGCTGATCTGGGTCAGGGTGAAGAACTCACCGGGATCGAGGAAAAGGCGAAAAATACTGGTGCCACAAAGGCATATGTCCTGGATTTAAAAGAAGAATTTGCAAGGGACTATGTATTTCCAGCATTTAGGGCTGGGGCCATATATGAAGGAAGATACCTTCTGGGGACCTCTCTGGCAAGGCCCATTATTGCAAAAAAAATGGTGGAAATTGCAAAACAGGAAGGGGCAGATGCTGTAGCCCACGGTGCAACAGGTAAGGGAAATGACCAGGTGAGGTTTGAGATCTCTGTTATGGCCCTGTCACCAGAATTAAAGATAATAGCCCCCTGGAGGGAATGGAATTTAAGGTCCAGGAGTGATCTCATAAATTATGCAAAGGAAAATGGAATCCCTGTACCTGTGACCAAGGAAAAACCATATAGTTGTGATAGAAATCTTTTGCATTTGAGTTTTGAAGGGGGAGAGCTTGAAGATCCTTGGAAAGAGGGCTCAAGACACACATATCTTTTAACAGTTCCCCCTGAAGAGGCCCCAGATGAGCCTGAAGTTTTAACCCTGGATTTTGATAAGGGAGATCCAGTTGCAATAAATGGTGAATCTTATTCTCCTGCACAACTTATTCTTAAACTAAATGAAATTGGTGGAAGACACGGGATTGGCAGGATTGATATGGTTGAAAATAGGTTTGTGGGGATGAAGTCCAGAGGTATTTACGAGACCCCTGGTGGTACAATAATTTACACAGCCCACAGGGATTTAGAGGGAATTTGTCTGGATAGGGAAGTTATGCATATCAGGGACACCCTGATTCCCAGATATTCTGAGATGATCTACTATGGCTTTTGGTTTTCTCCAGAGAGGGAGAGTTTGCAGTCCTTTTTTGATCATGCCCAGGAAAAGGTCACAGGGACAGTTAAATTAAAGTTGTATAAAGGGGGTGTCTATCCAATTGGAAGGAAGTCACCAAATTCCCTGTATAGTCCAGATTTAGTTACTTTTGAAGAGGATGATGTGTACAACCAGGCAGATGCAACAGGATTTATCAGGATTCAGGGGTTAAGACTAATGGCAAGATATGGGACTTTTAAGTAAAAGGGGATATTTCATAGATGTGGAAGGGAAGGTTTAAGCAGGATACAGATGAGTTGGTGCTTAACTATACTGCGTCTATAGATGTTGATAGGGTTTTTGCAGAATTTGATATACACGGCTCCATTGCCCATGCAAGGATGCTCATTAAACAGGGAATATTGAATTTTGAAGAAGGTGAAAAAATTGTACAAGGTCTTCTTGAAATCAAAGAAGAGATTGAGCAGGGGAAATTCCCATGGCGCAAGGAGCTTGAGGATGTGCATTTAAATATAGAGATGCGACTCACAGAGCTAATTGGTGATGTTGGGAAAAAACTGCATACTGCAAGGAGCAGAAACGACCAAGTGGCACTTGATTTTAGACTTTTTGTATCAAGTAGACTTAAATTCTGGAAACAGTCCCTTTTGGAACTGGTGGATATTTTTCTAAATAGGGCTGAAGAAAATGTATATGTTATAATGCCAGGATATACCCACCTACAACCAGCTCAGCCAATATCCCTTGGGCATCATATACTTGCCTATGTTGAGATGTTTAAAAGGGATGTGGAAAGGATTGAGGAGACAAAAAAAAGGGTGGAAGTCTCTCCCCTTGGAGCGGCAGCTCTAGCCGGGACTACATATAATATTGATCCTGAATTTGTTGCTAGGGAGCTTGGTCTAAATTTTCGTTTTTCCAATAGCCTGGATGCTGTATCTGACAGGGACTTTGTGGTAGAGGCCCTTTTTATTGGGTCACTTATAATGATGCACCTATCAAGGCTCTGTGAGGAAATAATACTCTGGGCCAATCCATGTTTTTGTTTCATAACACTTCCCGATGAATTTGCAACAGGATCATCTATTATGCCCCAGAAAAAGAATCCAGATATTGCAGAGCTAATTAGGGGTAAGAGTTCCAGGACATTTGGAAATTTGATGTCCCTTTTGGGTCTTATGAAATCTTTACCACTTGCCTATAACAGGGATATGCAGGAGGACAAACCTCCTTTTTTAGATACAGATAAAGTGGTGTCAGCTTCTCTTGTTATTATGGCAAGAATGTTTGAAAAAATAAAATTTAACCCTGATAAGATGAAGGATGCCTTAAACAAAGGCTTTTTAAATGCAACTGAACTTGCTGATTACTTGGTGTTGAGGGGGATTCCATTTAGGGAAGCCCACCACATAACTGGTTCCTTGGTTGCCTATGCAGAAGAGAAAAATAAATCCTTAGAAGAGCTTAACATAGAAGAATTTAAAAAATTCTGTACTTTAATTGATGAGGATGTATATAAGGTACTTGACTATAAAAATGCAGTTGCAAGGAGAAAGATATTTGGAGCAACTGGATTTGATTCAGTGACAAAACAGATTAAGGTGTCCAGAAAATGGCTTGAGGACAAAAAAAATGGCGGAAGCGTATAGGAGTCGAACCTACCGGCGACCTCTCGGCCGCCCACTGGATTTGAAGTCCAGGCGCCACACCGGTGACGTAACGCTTCCGCGTGAGGAAAAATATTTAACTACTTTTTAAAAAAATGTAAATAGTTTAATTTAGGAGGGTTAAGGTTTGAATAATTTTGGAAAAAACTTAGTTGTTTGGATAGTGATTTCCCTTGTATTGGTTGCCCTTTTTAATGTGTTCAATAAGCCCATGAATGCTCAGATGAAAATTTCCTATTCTCAGTTTGTGAAACTGGTGGAGCAGGGAGAAGTTGCTGGTGTCAGGATTGAGGGGGAGAAAGTGGTTGGTAAGATGATAAATAATAATTCCTTTGTTACTTACATCCCAAACAATGATAACACGTTAATTCCCCTCTTACTTAAAAAGGGCGTTTCAGTAGATGTGAAACCAAAAGAGGAATCTCCATGGTATATAACCTTACTTGTATCCTGGTTCCCAATGCTTTTATTAATTGGTGTGTGGATATTTTTTATGAGGCAGATGCAGGGGGGAGTAGGAGGTGGTAAGGCCTTTTCATTTGGGAGATCCAGGGCAAAATTACTTTCAGATGAGAATAACAGGGTGACCTTTGAAGACGTGGCTGGTGTGGAAGAGGCCAAGGAAGAACTTCAAGAAGTTGTTGAATTTTTAAAAAATCCAAAAAAATTTACAAGACTTGGTGGAAGGATCCCAAAAGGAGTACTCCTTGTTGGACCTCCTGGTACAGGAAAGACCTTGCTTGCCAGAGCAGTTGCAGGTGAGGCAGGGGTTCCCTTTTTTTCCATATCAGGTTCTGATTTTGTGGAGATGTTTGTTGGTGTTGGTGCGGCCAGGGTCAGGGATCTTTTTATGCAGGGTAAAAAACATGCCCCCTGTCTTATATTTATTGATGAAATCGATGCAGTTGGCAGGCAAAGAGGGGCAGGTCTTGGTGGAGGACACGATGAAAGGGAACAGACCTTAAACCAGTTGCTTGTTGAAATGGATGGTTTTGAGACCAATGAAGGGGTTATTTTAATAGCTGCTACCAACAGACCAGATGTTCTAGATCCAGCACTCCTTCGACCTGGAAGATTTGATAGACAGGTTGTGGTGCCAAATCCAGATGTAAAAGGTAGATTGGAGATATTAAAGATTTATGCAAAAAAAGTGGCCATGTCAGAGGAAGTGGACCTTGAGGTTCTTGCCAGGGGAACTCCTGGTTTTTCTGGAGCAGATTTAGAGAATATGGTGAATGAGGCAGCACTCATTGCTGCTAAAAAAAATAAAGACAAAATTGAGATGGAAGATCTAGAAGAAGCAAAAGACAAGGTGCTTATGGGCAAAGAGAGAAAGAGTGTTATCTTAAGTGAGGAAGAAAAGAAGATCACTGCATATCATGAGGCAGGACATGCGGTTGTGGCAAAGCTGCTTCCAAATGCAGATCCAGTACATAAGGTATCAATTGTTCCCAGGGGACAGGCCCTTGGGGTAACCATGCAACTTCCCCTTGATGACAGACATAACTATACAAAGGCGTATTTAGATGATACATTGGCAGTTCTTCTGGGAGGTAGGGTTTCTGAAGAACTCTTCTTAAAAGAAATGACAACAGGTGCATCCAATGATCTAGATAGGGCAACTAAAATGGCCAGGAGAATGGTATGTGAGTGGGGAATGAGCGAGACCTTTGGCTCCATTGCCCTGGGAGAGAGTGGACAGGAGGTATTTTTGGGAAGAGAACTTGTTCAACATAAGCATTATAGCGAGGAAACAGCCAGACTCATTGATCGGGAAGTTATAAAAATAATAAAACAAGCATATGACAGGGCAAAGGAGATCCTGAGCCAAAACCAGGACAAGATGCACAACATTGTAGAGCATCTTTTAGAGAGGGAGACCTTAAGTGGAGAAGAACTATCCATGATCATGGAAGGTAAGGACCTTCCGCCGGCTAAAAAAGATATAGCTAAAGAGAAAACTATCCATGAAAAAGGTGACGAGGAACAATTTTTAATAGAGGAAGATGAAGGATAAGTTTGGAGCTTTTTGGAGGTAACTTGCATGGATGGTCAACAGAAGTGGAAGATATTGGGTGGAGAAGAGTTAGATCTACGTGATTTTTTAATAGTAGGAATTTTAAATGTAACTCCAGATTCCTTTTTTGATGGGGGAAAATATTATGATACATCTATTGCAATTGAGCATGCCAGGGAGATGATAGCCCATGGTGCCAGGGTAATAGATATTGGAGGTGAATCCACAAGGCCCTTTTCAAAAAGGGTTAGTGTGGAAGAAGAACTTGATCGTGTTATTCCTGTTCTGGAAAAATTGATATCTCAAATTGATGGTGTTACTATATCAGTTGATACATATAAGGCAAAGGTGGCAAAAGAGTCTATACTAAAGGGTGCTAAGATAATTAACGATGTATCTGCCTGTAGATTTGATCCAGAATTATTTGATGTTGTATGCGAATATAAGCCTGGATATGTACTCATGCATTCTCTGGGCAGGCCAGAGGATATGCAAAAGGACCCAAAGTATACAGATGTTGTAGGAGAGCTCTTGGATTTTTTTGAAAAAAATTTAAAGAAATTAACTGATGCAGGGTTGCCTGAGGAAAATATTGTAATAGACCCGGGTATTGGTTTTGGAAAACTTTTAGAGCACAATCTGGCAATTTTAAAAAACATAGAGAGATTTTTTGTCCTGGGAAGACCTGTATATATGGGATTATCAAATAAATCCATGTGGCAGAAACTTTTGGGACTTCCCTTTGATCAGAGGGAAGTTGCAACCCAGGTGGCAACAGGACTACTTGCCTCAAAAAATGTGCTTATACACAGGGTGCACAATGTAAAACTTACAAGGGATACCTTAAAGATAGTAAAAGCCATTATTAAGGAGAAAAATTGATGCAAAGGCAATATCATGCTGTAATAAAAAAAGAAGATGATTGGTGGATTGGTTGGATTGAGGAAATACCTGGTGTAAATTGTCAAGAAAGGACACTAGAAGAGTTAAAAAAAACATTAGCAATTACTTTAAAAGAAGCTTTAGAAATGAATCGTGAAGATGCTATAACTGCTGTTGGAAAGGAATATAAAGAAGAACTCATTACTATATGAAATGTAATAAACTTTTACAATATCTTCGCAGTGAAGGATGCAAATTGCTACGTGAGGGAGCAAAACATTCATGGTGGTATAATCCAAGAACAAATAAAAGATCATCTGTTCCAAGGCATTCAGAAATTAGTGATATATTGGCAAAGAAGATATGCAAGGACTTAGGGGTTAAACCACTTAAATAAATAAGTGCTAACAAAGCAGTGCAGTGGACTGGTTTTTTCGCTGCGCTCCAAACCAGCCACTGACCTTAGTGGATATAGGGATAAAATTATGGAGAAGATAAAAAATCTTTTTGGAACCGATGGAATTAGAGGCCTTGTTAATGAATTCCCCATGGAGCCTGAAGTTGCTCTTAGGCTTGGTCTTGCAGCAGGGGAGTATTTTAGACAGGGAAGCAGGAAGCACAAGGTGATTATTGGTAAAGATACCAGGTTGTCAGGATATATTTTTGAGACGGCCTTAACCTCTGGACTGTGTGCATCGGGTATGGATGTATATTTAGTTGGACCACTTCCCACACCGGCCATATCCTTTTTGACCAGGAACATGCGCGCAGATCTAGGTATAGTGATTTCTGCATCCCATAACCCATATTATGATAATGGCATCAAATTTTTTGATAGAATGGGTTTTAAATTGAATAATGGTGCTGAGGAAGAAATATCGAGGATGGTTATTGAAAAAAATAGAAAATGGAATTATCCCAAGAGTCATGAGGTGGGTCGCGCCTATAAAATCGAAGACAGCCCTGGAAGATATATAGTATCTTTAAAACAGAGTTTTCCTCCAGATATTACCTTAGATGGGATAAAGATAGTTCTTGATTGTGCAAATGGGGCTCCATACAGGGTGGCTCCACTGGTTTTTGAAGAGCTTGGAGCTGATGTAGTGAAAATAGGGATATCTCCCAATGGTCTTAATATTAATGATGAATGCGGAGCACTTTATCCTGAAAAAGTGAGGGATATGGTGTTAAAAGTTGGTGCTGATATAGGTATAGCCCTTGATGGAGATGGGGATAGGGTGATACTTGTAGATGAAAAGGGGAAGGTTTTAGATGGTGATCAGATTATGGCCTTTTGTGCCGAGGAAATGATCAAAAATGGGGAACTTCCCCATGGTAAGCTAGTTGCCACAGTTATGAGCAACATGGCTCTGGAGATATTTATGAGAAATATTGGAGGTGAACTTGTCCGGACTCCTGTTGGGGATAGATATGTTGTTGAAAAAATGAGGGATATTGGAGCAGTATTTGGTGGCGAACAATCTGGTCATTTGATATTTTTAAAGTATTCAACAACAGGAGATGGAATATTGGCTGCGCTTCAGGCACTAAAGATAATGATAAAAAAGGAAAAAAAATTGTCTGAATTGGCACGGCAACTTGAACTCTTTCCCCAAAAGCTTATAAATGTTAAGGTAAATAAAAAAGTTCCCTTTGACCAGGTGGATGAGATTGCAAAGATGATTAAAAGGGCCCATGAAAAGCTAAAAGACAAGGGCAGAGTGCTCCTGAGATATTCTGGTACCGAGCCAAAGGCCAGGGTTATGGTTGAAGGGGAGGATGAGGAATTGGTTGAGACCATCTCAATGGAGTTGGCAGAGGTGGTTAAGGCAAGTCTCAGCAAATAAAAAAGGAGTAATTATTTTATGAAGATTAATAAAGTAGTAATACCAGTAGCTGGGTGGGGCACCAGGTCTCTTCCTGCGACTAAAAATTTGCCAAAAGAGATATTGCCAGTTTTCAAAAAACCAGCAATCCAGTACATTGTAGAGGAAGCAATAGCCGCAGGGCTAGATAATGTTATTTTTATTACAAATAAGAATAAAAATATCTTAGAAGACCACTTTGATTATAATCTTTCCCTGGAATGGGTACTTGAGAGAAGTGGAAAAATGGAACTACTCAGGGAGGTCAGGAAGGTTGGAGAACTAGCAAATATTATAAGCATCAGACAGAAAAGGCAACTGGGGCTTGGGCATGCCATATTGTGTGCAAAAGAGGTTATAAGAGATGAGGCCTTTGCGGTTATTCTGGGAGATGACCTTTTATTTAGTAGTGTGCCTGGAATCAAACAACTAATAGATGTAGCTGAGACAGAAAATATGGCCGTGGTTGGGGTGATGCCAGTTGAAAGGAGCAAGGTGAACAGATATGGTATCCTTAATGCTGAGGAGATAGGGCCACACATCTATCGTGTTCGTGACCTCCAGGAAAAGCCAAGGGTGGAGGAGGCTGCGTCAAATCTTGCTGTTATTGGAAGGTATGTACTTACTCCTGAGATCTTTTATCATTTAGAGAAGGTCTTTGATCCAGATCAGGGTGGAGAATTGGAATTAACCGAGGGGTTGAGGCGACTTGCAAAAGAAAATAAGTTATTGGCTGTGAGGCTCCATGGTATGCGTTTTGATGTGGGGCACTGGGTGGATTACTTGATAGCAAATATATATTTTTCACTTCAGGATGAAGAACTAAGAGACGATGTAATAAAAAAACTCAGGGAGCTAATACCTTGTTCCTAAGATTTGTGTTGATATTTCTTTGTGTGCTACTTCCCGTAAATATTTTTGGTAAACCGCCTGATATAAATGAGATTATTACCAACGTACAAACCCAATACAAGGGGCTTGTATCATTTGATATTGGCGTCAATTTTCCCAGTATAAATGCTTCAACGATTGTGTATAGGTATGTTCAAAAGGGCAGTGATGTAAGGATCTTGTGGGGTAAAAATATTAATGGAACTGTTGATTGTTTTATGTATGGCCGTGTTACAAATGGAAAGGTTATAGAAGATGCGCCAATTATCCCATTGATTCTGGAAGATTTTATAAATCTAGATAAAGAACTAGATTCAATGGGTATAGAAAAAGACAATATATATTTTGATTATGTGGACCATATCCCATGTTTTGTAATTGGAGGGTTAGACAAAATTTATGTGGACATTGAAAACTTTGCCATTAGAAAAAGGGTAGCCCATGGAAAGGAGTATATTTTTAGAGATTTTGTACACATAGGAAATTATTTTTTACCAAATAGAGTTGAGATTAAGTGTGGAGAAAATAAATACAGTGGAGAGATTTTGTGGAATGGTATAAATAGTGGACAGGAAATTGAAAAAATTGACTTAAAAAACAAAAAAAAAGGAGGCCCCGTACCAAAACAGATGCCTCCTTTTTTTAAGTGTTTGCCCATGGCCTCAAGCTTTTTTAAATGAAGAGCTGTAGTTTGCTCTCTCCTGCTTCTTTTAAAAAAGTGGCAACTCCCACATACTTTAGATCTGGATAATCAATCATCTCCTCAGGACTAAAGCCCATTAGATCCATAGACATTTCACAAATATATATTTTTACGCCCAATTCAGCGGCTATTTTTATTAGCTCATCAAGGTCCTTTACGTTCTTTTTTTTCATCAGGTTTTTCATCATCTTGGTGCCCAATCCCCCCATATTCATCTTAGACAGTTTTACGTCTTTTAGCCCTTTGGGCAACATAAAGCCAAACATCTTTCCCATAAAGTCTTTGATACCTGGCTTTTTCTTTGGATCTCTAAGGGCTGGGGTAGCCCAAAATGTAAAAAACATACACACTTCCGTATCCATTGCTGCTGCACCTGTGGCAATTATAAATGCAGCGAGCAACCTGTCCATGTCTCCACTAAACACAACCATGGACAATTTGTCCTTTGGCATTAAGCTTTTTTGCTTTTCGATCTCAACCCTCATATCTTCTAGAGCCTTTTTCATCTCTTCATTATTCATAATGTACCTCCATTTTTAAAAAAAAGTAAATAGTGTTAACTATATATACAAAAAAAATCCAAAGCAGCCCTATATCATTTCTTTTTTTACAATTTGCATGCTTTCTATTAGTTTTTCCAGGTAAAAAAATAGATTAGATCTATCATCTGGATTGATATTCTCAACTAGCTTTTTATGAATTTCCAGCCTGAATTTTTCTATTTCCTCTATTTTTTTTTCACCTTTAGGAGAGAGGCTAAGTAGTTTTACTCTGTTATCCTTTGGATCTTCAATTTTTTCAACTAATCCCTTGGCCATTAATCCCTTTATTATTTTTGTTATTCTGCTCTTGGCAGCTTCCATTCTATTTGCAAGGGTCTTGACAGTCAGATACCTTTCACCTCTAAAAAAGAGTAAACAAGTAATTTCGGCATAGGGAATGCCAAATTTTTCTTTGGTATAAGTACGTTTGTCATTACAACACGAGACAATACTATCGATTATTTCCCTTAGCCTATGGGCCTGGTATTCCAGCAATGCATCATTGTTGTTCATGTTATGAATCATTAATGGTAAAAAATAAAAATGTCAAGATTCATTTTTTAATTAACCTCTTTTTTAAAAGAGGATTGCAAAAAATAAAACTTTGTTTTATAAGAAGAGCAAGTTTTATCTTAACAAAAAATATTTTAAGGAGGTGTTTGATGCTTAAAAAATTATTTCTAATGGTTGTTTTGGCCATACTTATTCCGAGTTTTTCCATGGGTTATGAGATTGCAGGCGTGAGTTTACCTGATACTTTACCGGCTGGTAAGGAAAAACTCATTTTAAATGGTGCGGGTATTAGAAAAAAATTTTTTCTTAAACTCTATGTGGCGGGCCTTTATGTTAAAGAAAAGACTTCATCTGCTGATAAGATATTGAACTCAGATGTGCCTGTTGCCATGAGACTACACATTATATCCAGGCTTATTAGCAGTAAGAATATGGAAAAAGCCACCAGAGAAGGTTTTGAGAAATCCACCCATGGGAATCTTGCAGGGTTGGAACAAAGGATCGATGAGTTTATATCTCTATTTAAATCTGAGCCAATAAAAAAACACGATGAATTTGATTTCGTGTATATCCCTGGTGAAGGAGTGCACTCTATTAAAAATGGAAAAGAGTTGAAGCTCATTAAAGGAGAAGATTTTAAAAAGGCCCTTTTTGGTATCTGGCTATCAGACAATCCAGTACAACAAGATTTAAAGGATGCACTTTTAGGGAAATAATCAATCTAGCTTTAAATTGTATGGGCGTTGTCTTTTGGGCAACGCTTTTTTTTTGGAAGGATACATTTAAAATTTAGACTTCTTTTCCCATTGAAAATACAATAACTAGTTAGTCACACTATTATTTTGGAATAATTTGCACAAGTTTTCCAAAAAAATGTTTTCTCTAGGAGGCGGTCTTGACAAAATTCTGTCAAACAATTACTCATTGTAAGTCAATTTTTTTGATAATTTTTTTAGAGGGTTAAAAGTCCTTATAATCTTAAAGGAGGATTTTTTATGCACCAAGTATACCTGTTTGTGAGGGGTCCCTTGGCCCTAATCTCTTTTATTGTGTTTGTGATAGGTATAATTTATCAGGTTATATGGTTTTTTAATCATACCAAAAAACAGGAGATTCCAAAAAATTTAGGAGCACTTCCATCAAAAAAGGAAATAAAATCTTATTATCCTTCTGAAGACATAAAGAGATTGGCAAGGTGGGAGGGAAGTTCCTGGTCAATGGAGCCAGCCTTTACTATCTTAACTTCCTTATTCCATATTCTGGTAATACTCACTCCAATATTTTTACTTGCACACAATATTCTTATAAATGAGTCCTGGGGTATTGCACCTCCATCCTTTTCTGAGACCATATCTGATGTTTTAACTATAATAGTCCTGTGTTTTGGGGCATATTTTCTCTACAGAAGGCTTTTTATCCCAAAGGTAAAGGCAATTACAGGTAGTGGAGATTGGTTCATGTTTCTTTTAGTATTCCTTCCCTATCTAACTGGATTTCTGGCATACCATCAAATTTTGCCTTACCTGCCAATGGTCATTATACATATGCTCCTGGGCGAACTCATGCTCATATGTATCCCTTTTACTAGACTCAAACATATGATATTTTTCTTTTTAAATAGATTTTGTATTAAAAGTGAGTATTCTTTTTTTAAGGCAGGAAATAGGGTTTGGAATCTATGAGATATAATGTAGTATTGGGAGGAAAATAATATGTCAAATATGCCAGATATGTTATCTAAAAATAAATCTCTGATAAAATTTGCCATGTCCCTTTGTGCCAGGTGCTCCATGTGTGCTCAAAGTTGTTTTTTATATAGGGCAAAGGGTGAGGACCCAACATATATGCCCTCTTACAAGATGTTAAACTCCATTGGGCTCATCTATAAGAAAAAGGGGAAATTATCAGATATTGAAATGGAAAATATAAAAAATATAGTATGGGAAAAATGTGTCTTATGTACTAGGTGTTATTGCTCATTGGGAATTGATATTCCATACTTAATCTCCCTTGCAAGGGATTTTTGCAGACAAAAGGGAGTATACAAGACATATGATAATTAACATAATAAATTTAGAGGAGGTTTTAGATGATAAAGGTCAAAAGAAAGAAATTTGATGAAATTATAGATTGTATAGATAAATATAACAATATTTTAAATGTAGGTTGTGGGGGTTGTGTATCTGTATGTCTTGGAGGTGGACAAAAGGAAGTGGATATTTTAAATGAAGAACTGAGGCTCTATTATGAAAAAAATGGTCAAAAGAAAAACATATCTGCTTATACAGTTGAAAGGGCATGTAATGAAAAATGTTTTTTAGATCTTCCAAACATTATCCAGAATGGAAATTTTGATGCAATAATTACCATGTGCTGCTCTGCAGGAACGCAGCTTATAGCTGAGAAATTTATTAAAATACCAGTTTTTCCTGCAGTTGATACCATTGCCATTGGTGTTGACAGGGATATAGGGCTGTATGAAGAAAAATGTAGGGCTTGTGGACATTGTGTTATAGGATATACTGGAGGCATATGTCCGATTACCAGATGTGCCAAAAGCCTTTTTAATGGTCCATGTGGAGGTACAAATAAGGGTATGTGCGAAGTAAATCCCAACATACCATGTGCCTGGTATGATATATATAATAGATTAAAGGAACAAAATAGATTGGAAGATATTAAAAAAATTCATCCACCTGTTGATTGGAAAAATCAGATTCAGAGAACAGTTGTTCAATATGGCTATGAAGAGAGATATATGAGCTCTTAAGTAAGGTAAGGTCAAATTTAGCCACTGTTCGTTCAATTTGACAGTGGCTTTTTTATATTTAATAATAGTTGTCATGTATGTAACTCCAGCCCAACTTTTCTTCTGTGCCCTGGGACTTGCCTTTATCTTTGAAGGAATGATATATTTTTTATTCCCATCAAATTTAAAAAGATTCCTGGAAAGCATATCTGATATCAAGGTATCTACCCTTAGAAATTTTGGTTTACTTGCAATGGTAACAGGGCTTTTTATTGTTTATCTGGTGTTAAGATAAAAGAAAGAATTAGACTCCAATTAAAATTTTTTACAATGGGCCTCTATTTTTTAGATTAATTTTGATTTCTGGATTAGGCTTATAAGATTGGATTTTATCATGCTTGAATCAAAGATCCTGGCTGAGATAATTTTTGGATTTACCTATTTAGGTATAGCCTTTGGCACAATACCCGGGCTTGCAATTGACAGGACAGGGATAACAATACTGGGTGCCACAGCCATGATTGCCACTGGACTTGCAACTCCTGTAGAGGCTGCCCACTATATAGACGTATCCACTATGCTGCTCCTCTACGGCCTAATGGTCCTTTCTGCCCAGTTAAGTATAGGAGGTTTCTATACTAGGGTTGCCTTTAGTATTGTAAAGAGGATGAAGAAACCAAAATTGTTTCTTTTGCAACTCATGATGGTATCTGCTGTGTTTTCTGCTATCCTGGCAAATGACATCGTATGCCTTGCATTTACCCCTGTTATTTCTGTTTCTATGATAAGGGCAGGTTACAACCCTATCCCTTTTCTCCTGGGACTGGTGATGTCCAGCAATATAGGGTCTGCAGCAACAATTATAGGCAACCCACAGAACATGTTGATAGGTCAGGCTGGCAGGCTCCATTTTGGCAGGTTTATTTTATGGTGTGCTCCTCCCTCCCTTATAGCTCTTTTTGTTTGTTATTTGATTTTGCTTCTGATTTATAGAAATAAGTGGAAATTGGCTGTTTCCCGTAGCATAAATTTTTCTGCTCCAATTGGACCTGAGTTCAATATATATCACTCTATGAAAGGAATTATCCTAACAGTGGTCTTAATAGTCATGTTTTTTACCAGTGTGCCCAGAGAAATAGCAGCCCTTGGAGTAGCTGGCATTCTACTGTGTAGTCGGGATTTTACCACAAGACAGTTGCTGGAGCGTGTTGACTGGCATCTTATTTTGTTATTTGCCGGGTTATTTGTCATAGTTGGGGTTATATCAAAATATGGTATCCCTGATGAGATAATTGTTTTTTTAAACTCAAAGGGACTTAATATAAATAACCCTCTTGTCCTTATCCCTTCAACTGTGTTACTGTGTAATATATTTAGCAATGTGCCTGCTGTAATGCTACTTCTAAAAAATATTACCTTCCACAACGTAGAAAATCTCTACCTCCTTGCTCTCATAAGCACCTATTCAGGAAATATGATTACAATAGGTAGTCTTGCAAACCTTATAACCATTGAACAGGCATCACAATTTGGCATAAAAGTTTCATTTAAAGAATATGCAAGGGCAGGTATCCCTGTATGTATTGCCTCTGTGTTGGTGGTAATTGTATGGAGGGCATTATTGTCAGGACCTTAGCCAGGATATTGACAGGAATATAAAAACCTGTTACAGCAAATTTCTGTCTTTCATAGCGGGATGGAGTCCCCCTTAAAATGCCCGTATTTGGGCTGATGACTCCTGCCTAATAAATTTAGGGAGGGCTCCAGATGAGAATTTTTTCAAATATTTTTATCCCCATCCATTTATTTCCTTTTATTTTCCCCCACTTTTTTTGGTGAAATATTTCCTGAGATTAAAGGTCAGTTAGATCTAAAGAGATTTTTGTTTCTTTTGCTTAACCTGCAACTGTAGGAGTGCAGGAAATAATATTCTTTTGTCTATTTCTTTTGGGGAGGATAAGAGATCATGTTAAAATCTGTTGTCTTTAATTTAATGCAGATGTTTGTTGTAATGGGACTATCCCCACTCTGCGTGGGTATATTGAATAAATTAAAAGAAATAGTTCAATCAAAGACCGGTCCCAGCATATTCCAGCCCTACAGGGATCTATATAAACTCTTTTCCAAAGACGAAATAGTCCCTACAGGATCTACCTGGATATTTCGTTTTACCCCCTATCTGGTTTTTATGGCTCCTTTGTTTGTAACTTTGCTTATTCCTGTGTTAACAGATTATCCCCTCTTTTGGGCATTTATGGGCGATATGGTTGGTGGAGGATTTGTCCTCGCACTTGCTGGATTTTTTTCCACCCTGGCAGCTGTGGATACCTCCAATCCTTATGGAGCAATGGGAAGTAGTAGAACCAGAATGGTTGGTTTTTTGGCAGAGCCAATTTTTATTATCGTATTTTTTACTGTATCATATGTAGCTGATTCAACTATTCCTTTTATCGTTCAACAAAAATGGGTTAGTCCCATAAGCAATTTTTTTGAGCCCTCCCACATTTTAATCTTAATTGCATTTTTGATGTTGATCCTTGCAGAAAAGGGACGCATACCTGTAGATAATCCATCAGGTCATTTTGAACTGGCAATGATAGATGATTCAAAGTCCCTGGAATTTTCTGGAAAAGGTGCAGCCCTGATGAAATGGGGAAGTTATATGAAGTTTTTTGTACTTATGTGTATTTTTTTAAATGTATTGGTAACTCCCTGGGGGCTTGCTTCAACTAAGGATTTCATAAAATTAATCCTGGCTATTCCTCTAATTTTTTCTAAGATTGTAATTTTTTTGGTGGTACTTACCATAATTGAATCTTCCCTTGCAAAACTGAGGTTATATAGAATCACTGAATTTATGGCATCGGCCTTTGTAATTGCAACAATTGCAATGATAATGAGTGCTTTTCAACATTAAACCCGGGAGGAATCATGGATACAAATATTTCTTTACTAATGAATTTAAATGCACTTGCTGGCGGATTTTTTCTTGTCTGTGCTTTCTTTTTAGTTGCAGGTCGCCAAATAGGCACATGTATTAAGTTTTTTATCCTGGAATCCTTTTTTCTGGCATGTTCTGCCTTTTTGGTTGGAGTAGAGATAAAATCATTTCACCTCATAGGAGTTGGAATTATAAATTTGATAACCAAAGTTATCCTTATTCCATATGTTTTAAAACTCTTGCTACCCTCCACTGTTTATACAAAACGAGAGATTGAACATGTTTTGAATATTCCTTCATCTCTTATTGTATCTCTGATTTTAACAATAATAGGATGGTTTTTTGCATATCCCATAATGCATCAACTTGGCCCATGGCCTGCACTTTACGTAAATATTCCTATAGGTATTTCTGGATTTCTACTTGGAGCTTTTACTCTGACTATTAGAAGGGAAGCAATACCACAACTATTAGGGATACTGGCCATGGAAAATGGGGCCTTTTTTGCGGGTATATCACTGGCTCCAGATTTATCTGTGATAACTGAACTGGTGGCTGCCTTTGATATACTTATTCTAGTGTTTGTAATAGGAGTGCTTACCAGAAAAATACATGAACAAACAGGTACTACTTTTGTTGGAATATTAAAATTCCTCAGGGAGGAGGCAAAGTAATGTCCATTTTATATGTTTTAATGTCTATTCCCATATTTTGTATTATTATGTGTATAATATTTAATTGGAATTATTATTGTAAATATATTACAGTTATAGGTGCATTATTTATATTTTTAATTGCTCTCTATTTAACAACCAAATTAAATTCATCCAATTTGTTTATTGGATCTAAGTATGGATTAATTGGAATTGAAGGATTCGGGATTGTTATTTTACTTTTAATTGGATTTGTAAATTTGTGTGCATCTATTTTTTCCATTGGATATATGCAGATAAAGAGCAAAAGGCTAATAAAAAGATATTATTTAAATTATAGTCTTTTTGTCTTTTCAATGTTAATTGTTCCTTTAATTCAGGAGCCAAACGTAGTTTGGATTGCAGTAGAATTGACAACCTTATTCTCAGTAATGTTAGTTGGTTTTGAAAATACAAATAAGGCCCTTGAGGCTGCCTGGAAATACGTAGTATTAACCTTAATGGGGGCAGGAATTGCACTTTTAGGATTTCTCATACTATATGCAGCAGCTAAAAAAGCAGGAATAGAAAATTATACCTGGACAGGACTTGAGAAAATTGCACCAGCTCTATCTCCGATTTTAGTTAAAACCAGCTTTTTTTTGATTTTAATTGGATTTGGCACAAAAGTAGGCCTGGTTCCAATGCACACATGGCTACCTGATGCACATAGCCAGGCGCCTTCTCCTGTGTGTGCGCTATTATCAGGCATTGAAACATCAGTAGTCCTGTATGTAATTCTAAAATTCATTCCAATTATACAACATGTTCATGGACTAAATATATTTTACCTAATACTTATATTTGGCCTAATATCAACAGGGGTAGCTGCAATCTTAATAATACAGGTTAAGGACTATAAACGCTTATTTGCGTTTTCCACTGTGGAACACATGGGAATTATTTTAGTTGCATTCAGTATAGTTTCATATTCAGGCAATATTTCAGGTATGCTTCAAATAATTGCACATGCAATTACAAAGTCAATGTGTTTTTATGCTGCAGGTGTAGTATTATTTTTATACAATACCAGAGAAATTAGTTCAATTAAATCTCTTATAAAGAATTCACCTTTTGTTGGTATATATTTACTTATTGCAGGACTTTCTATTGCTGGTGCACCTCCATTTTTGGTATTTTTCAGTGAATTTTCTATTATAAAATCAGCTTTATATTCTAGACATTATATAATGATTTCATTTCTTGCAATATTTATCATAATTGCATTCTTTGCTATAATGAATCATATCAGTAGAATGGTTTTTTCCAAAAATAATATAAAACAAAACTCTATATATATGGACAACATACCAATCTCAATGAAAATAGGACTTTTGTTATCTGGGTTACCAGTAATCATATTTGGAATATATCCTGTATGGATCTATAAAATTGCAAAAATTGCGGCACTCTCAATTGGAGGTTAATCAATGAAATCAATAAATATAGATATATTATCTGATTTTAAAATTGATATTAATGTAGATGGAGACAAGGTAGAGATAGAGTCAACCATGGAAAATAATCCACAATTATTAAACACCTTATTTAATAACAATGAATTACCATTTGCGGGGATAGTATTAGACACTAAAGATAAAAATTGGATAATTTATTATATATTTTTATCCAAAGGTAAAAAGATTATAATTACCACTAAGATGCCAATAATTGAAAAAACATTTAAGAGCGTTAGCACATACATTCATGGAGCTGATTGGTTTGAAAGGGAACTAGAAGATTTATTCGGTATTAATTTTGAGGGACATCCAAAACTGGGAGATTTTATATTACACGACGATATATGGCCGGAAGATGTTGAACCAATGAGGCCTGATTTCGATTTGTCTTCAATAGTGCCTCTCTATAGAAAGGACATTGGGACAAAAAGAATTGTTAAGGAAAAAGGCTCTTTTATTATGCCAATAGGACCTATTTTCTCTGGCGAAGAGGAGTCGGTGCATTTTAGATTGGAAACAATAGGTGAAGAAATTATAAAGTGTCATCCGAGACTATTTTATAAATATCGTGCTATAGAAAAAAAAGCCGAAAATAAACCTGTTTATCAGGTACTTTTATTGAGTGAAAGGATCTGCGGAAAAACCGCTGTTTCCCATTCCCTGGCCTTTTGTCTTGCTGTGGAAGAGATCTGTCAGATAAAGATACCAGAGCGTGCTTCTTTTCTCAGAATGTATCTTGCCGAGTTGGAAAGGATTAGACACCACATAGAAGTCATTGGTAGAATTTGCAATTCAACAGGACTTTTAGTGGCTGAAAATCAGGTTAGCATTTTAGAAGAGGGACTTCTTAGAATAAGTCAGGAACTTACGGGTCATAGGTATCTCTTTTCTATTAATCAAATTGGGGGGCTTAGTTGGGATATAAAGGACGAATTAATAATAGAGAAAACCAAGGAGATAGGAAAGATTCTAAAAGAACTTGGAAAAATAAAAAAAATGCTCATATCAACTAGCACTTTTTTAGATAGACTAGAACAGGTTGGTGTCCTGGATATATCTTCTGTAAAGGATTATGCAATGGTGGGGCCAGTGGCCAGGGCTACAGGTTATAATAATGATGTTAGAAAATATATACCTTATCTTGAATATAGAGATATGGAATTTGACGTGAGTTTAGAAAAAGAAGGTGATGGATACGCTAGACTCAGGATATTTTTTTCTGAAATAGAACAATCCTATAACATAATGGAACAAATTGTAAAAAAGTTACCTGAGGGGAAAGTCAACACCAATGTCCAATTAAAGAGAGGTAGTGGAATAGGGATTGTGGAAGGCCCAAAGGGACTTTGTGTGCAATTTGTTCGCATAGAAGATGGAGGTAAAATAGGCCGCTATCGTGTAATCTCTCCATCTTTTTTTAATTGGCATGGATATCACCTAGCTGTTGAGGGTTTTGCTTTTCAAGACTTCCCAATAATTTTGGCAACCTTTGGACTTAGTGCAGCAGATAATGATAGATAAAAAATTACTTTAAGTTAGGGAGTTAAATATGAGTAGGTGGGTTTTAACAGGGTTAAGTAGAGGTATAATTACAACAAAGTATCCCAAAAAGAAGGACAAAACCCCAGGAATTACCCCAGGAATTCCAGTTACTTATATGGGGAATAAAATTTATGAAAAAATAATAGAGATATGCCCAACAAATGCTATATATATGAAAGATAATATACCCAGGGTGGATATCTCAAAATGTATTCATTGTCTTAGGTGTATAAGACATGGCAAAGATTCAATATCATGGGCTATGGATTATGAATGGGCCCAGGCAGTTCATGAACACTTTTCCCTTCCCTCGATCTTTAAGAAATCTGCCCACATAAGGGTGGTTGATGCTGGTGATTGTGGAGCATGCTTAAATGAAGTGAAACTGCTTAATAATCCATATTACAACATGCACAGATTGGGATTTTTTATTACTCCCACCCCAAGGAAGGCAGATATATTGCTGGTGGTTGGTTGCCTTACAGAACATATGAAAATGCCGTTAATTAAAGCATACGAGGCCATGCCTTCTCCAAAGAGGGTAGTTGCTGTGGGCACATGTTCAGTGAGTGGTGGAATATTTCAGCCAGATTTTATCACATATTCATCTGTATCAGAAGTTATTCCTGTAGATATCTATGTCCCTGGCTGTCCTCCTCCACCACTAGCTATACTACATGCAATTATGATGGTGTGTAATAAAGAAATAAATCCTAAATAGTCTAAGGAGGAAGTATGTTTCTAGAACAGACCTTGCTTCTTGCATTATGTTGTTTTGTTTTCGCTATGATGTCCTCAATATTTTTTCCTAAAAGATATCTTCCCTCTCTAACTTTAATACTTGGTATTATTGGTTCTATATTTTTATTGATATGTTCTTTTTCTGGATGTATTAACAGTCATAATATTGATATATCTCTTTGGAATATATTTGGTAAACAGACAATAAAAATTTCAATAAATACTTTATCTTCTTTTTTTATGATAATTATATCTATTATATCATTTTGTTGCTCAATTTTTTCATTTAATAAATTCAAAAATAGATCAGATATTAGAGTATTATCTTTTTTATTCTTCTCTTTAATTATTTCATGTTTATTGATTTTTGTATCTAATGACGTTTTTTCATTTATAATATCATGGGAGATTATGTCTATTATAATATATGTAATTATAGCTATATCTGGTAAAGAACGGCCTGGTTATATTATGCTTGCTATTTCAGAAGCTGGCACCATAGCCGTGCTTATAGCATTTGTGTTACTATCAAATAAAGCAGGGTCCACAGACTTTACCCTTATAAAATTATCCTATAAAAATATACCTTCAAATTTAAGAGGGTGGATATTTTTTCTGTCATTTATCGGATTTGGGATAAAAGCTGGGATTTTACCCCTTAACTTCTGGCTACCAAGGGCATATAAAGCATGTGACAGGTCCCTTATTCCTTTAGTTGCAGGGGTGAGCCTAAACCTGGGAATCTATGGAATTATAAAGGTTAATCTTGATTTGCTTCCCATAAATAATCTTATACCAGCGATAATTGTATTAATTACTGGTGCCATCACTGCTATTATAGGAATTTTGTATGCAACAATTGAAGATGATCTCAAAGCAGTGTTGGCACACAGTTCAATTGAAAATGCAGGCATTATTACCACTGGACTTGGGGCTGGTTTTGTATTTCTGATTTTAAATTTAAAGGCATACGCTGCAATGGCGTTTGTTGTGAGTTTTTATCATATACTCAATCATTCTATATTTAAGACCCTTTTGTTTATGGGACAAAGTGAAGTTGAAGAAAAGATAACTACCTCATCATTGGACAATATGGGAGGATTACTTAAGAAGATGCCATATGTGGGCTCACTGATCCTTATAGGAGTATTATCAATATCAGGACTTCCTCCTTTTAATGGTTTTGTAAGTGAATGGCTTACCTTAGAGGTTTTGTTAAGGAGTGTGGAAATAACTTCTTCAGGTGTAAAACTAGCCTTTGTATTCTCTGGAGTTCTACTTGCTTTAACTGCAGGGCTAGCGGTTAGCTGTTTTGTTAGAGCCTTTGCAATGGGATTTTTGGGAATGCCCAGGAGTAAAAACATTGGAAATATCAGTGAGGGAAACAGATCTTCTTTAATTTCCATGGCTATTTTGGGAGCTTTTTGCCTGGGTTTAGGAATATTGCCAACATATGTGATACCATCGCTGGACAACGTAGTTTTTAATTTTTCAGGGGTAAAATCCGAGGATTCACTCATACCTCCTTTTTTTAACAATTTTAAAGTAAAGGGTCCATCCCATCTTTCTAGGTCGTTTATAGAAGATTTTCACAACATTGGAGCTCAGATTGGAAAAAATATACTACCTGGAAGGGGACTTGTAATTATGCACAGAGGTGGCACACAAAATCCAGTGGTTTTTGCTGCATCTCCTGCTTATACACTGATTACAATTTTAGCTATTATTGGGATCACCATGATTTTTGTATGGTTCTTTTTTTCAAGAAAAAGAAAGCTAGAATATCTTCCAAGGTGGGATGGAGGAATTTCAAACTTCTGTCCTGAGATGACTTATACTGCTACAGGATTTTCTCAACCAGTAATGGTCATTTTTAATTCACTACTAAGACCAAGGGTAGTGGAAAAACAAAAGAATATTGGTGGATTTCAATTAGAGATAAAAAGGGAAAAGATTCAACTACATTTAATTGACAGGTATGTTTTTTATCCTCTAATCAACGTACCAACATGGTTGGCAAGAAAAATAGCCAAGATACACTCAGGAGAAGTGACCACCTACACTACCTATGTATTTCTTGCCTTACTTGTTATAGTTGGTTTGTGTTGGTTTTAAGATAGGGAGTAGTTGTGGTGTTCTTTAGTATTCTGCATCCTAGATGCAGTTTTCAGTATAACACATCAAATGAACCTGATTTCTTTTCTGATCTGCACCTTCACCAGGTGGTAGAGACAATAATAGGTAACAGGCAGGAATATAATCTATACCCTTTTTTTTGGACGCCACTACATGACCCTGACACCATTTGGTTTAGACAGGAAGTAATGCGGGATTTAGAAGATGAAGCCCTTATGGGAAATATCAAGGCATTTTGTGAGAGCATGAACACAGTGTATCATTGTTTAGAAGTAGCAGATACACTTGACTTTTCCTATCATAAAAAGGGGTGGGTGCTGGAAGCAGTGCTTATTTACTGTGATGCACTTAAGACCCTGACCCATCAGTTGTCCAGATCTCCTATGAAATCGCGGGGGTTATTGGCGTTTCGTGAATACGTAGAGAGTTATGTTGAATCCCGGGAGTTCCAATCTCTCTTATTTGAGTCCCATAATATAAAGGAGTCTCTCTCAAAGTTAAGATATTGTATAGTAGTGGAGAGCGGAAGATTTAAAGTAAAACCATATGAAGGAGAATCTGACTACAGTCCGGAAATAGAGAAAACATTCGAAAAGTTCCGACAGGGGGATGAGGAGAGTTACCTGGTTAGATTCTCAGAAAGATCGGGCATGAGTCACATTGAATCAAAGATCCTGGAGTTCGTCTCTAAGTTATATCCCGGTCCTTTTGAAGATCTGGATCATTTTTGTGAACATTATTCTAATTTTCTGGATGCAACTATTAGATCTTTTGAAAGAGAGGTTCAATTCTATATAAGTTATCTGGAATTAGTAACAGATCTTAAAATCAAGGGCCTTCCTTTTTGCTATCCCATAGTAAGTGCTACCAGTAAAGAGGTTTACGTGCGGGAAGGGTTTGACCTTGCCCTGGCACTTGAATCTAATGGAAACAAAGACTCAATCGTATTAAATAATTTTTACTTAAAGGATCCTGAAAGGATTATAGTTGTTACAGGTCCTAATCAAGGGGGTAAAACTACTTTCGCCCGTATGTTCGGGCAATTGCATTATCTTGCGAGTTTAGGTTGTCCTGTTCCTGCTCGTGAAGCACGCCTTTTTTTGTTTGACAACATTTTTACCCATTTCCAGCAGGAGGAAGATATAAGGAATCTACACGGAAAACTTGAAGACGATTTGATCAGGATTTGTGACATCCTCTCTAAAATTACTGGCAATAGTATTTTTATTTTAAACGAGATTTTTTCTTCAACAACACTTCAGGACGCACTCTTTTTGAGTAAAAAAATTATGGATCGGCTTACAAACCTGGATGCACTGGGCGTATGGGTAGCCTTTTTGGATGAACTCAGCTCTTTTAATGAGAAAACCATCAGCATGGTGGCTATAGTGGATCCCAAGGATCCAACTACTCGGACCTTTAAAATCATGAGAAAATCTCCTACTGGGCTGGCCTATGCACTTTCACTGGCTAAAAAGCATGCTTTAACATATGAACAAATTAAGGAACGTCTCTCACAATGAAGGTGCTTCTGCTCCATCCCCTTAAAGATTTTGAGACATCATATAAATTGCCGCCTAATTTAGAAGATCTTATACAGGATCTGGATCTTTATCCCCTGCTAGAGGCCATGGCGCAAGAAGACGAATTTATATTTGAGGTAGTCCGATGTGTTTTATTCTCCAGTTTACATACAAGAGAGGAAATTTTTTACAGACAGGAAATACTTAAAGACTGTTTGAAACATCCGGCTGTTGTTCGGGAAATATATTCTATTCCCCTGGAATTTGAACAGAGAAAAAAGAAACAGTGGTTGTGGCTCTCTCCCCGTCACTGGAGTCCAACCTATATTTTAAATAGTGGTCGTAGACTCCTGGAAACTTCCCTTGATCTGTTATGGAAGCTCCGTGAAATAGCTGATAAAAATGGGAGAAAGTTTGAATCAAAAGGATTTCTCCGTTTTTTTACCATGGTTCAGCAAGAACTGGATAATGATTATCTTGCCCGTGTTGAAGAGCAAATTAAGGCATTGTATTTTAAAAAAGGCATTCTACTTAGTGCACAATTGGGAAAAGGAAACCAGGGTATAAATTACATGTTATGTAAACCAAAGACTAAGGATTATAATTGGTTAAAACGTATCTTTGCTTCAAGATCGCCCACCTATTCTTGTACCCTCCATCCACGAGATGAGCATGGAGCGCGAGTACTAGGTGAGTTAAGGGATAGGGGATTAGCCAGGGCAGCAAGTGCAGTAGCTCAGGCTGCATCTCATATTGAAAGTTTTTTCAATGTGCTGCGCTGGGAGCTGGCATTCTATATTGGTTGCTTAAATCTTTATGAACAGCTGAGGCAAGTAGGGGAAGATATTTGTTTTCCCCATCCTCTTGAACATGAAGAACATAATTTTTCCTGCACTGATCTCTATGATATTTCCCTGGCCTTGATCACAAAGAACAAAGTTGTAGGTAATGATATCAATGGAAATGAAAAGGATCTGGTGATAATTACCGGAGCAAATCAGGGAGGCAAAACCACTTTTTTGCGCAGTGTTGGTCAGGCTCAGTTGATGTTGCAGGCAGGCATGTTTGTTCCGGCGAAATCATTTGAGACCAATCTATGCTCAGGAGTCTTTACTCATTTTAGACGAAAAGAAGACAAAACCCTAGAAAGTGGAAAGTTCGAAGAGGAATTGAAACGAATGAGTAACATCGTTGAGATGGTTAAACCCAATGGTCTTATTTTACTCAACGAGTCCTTTGCATCTACCAATGAACGTGAGGGCTCAGAAATCGCCAGGCAGGTTGTATGTGCCTTGATGGAAAACCATATCAGGATATTTTATGTTACCCACCTCTATGATTTTGCCAGTAGTTTCCTGGAAAAGAGGATGAAAAAAGTTCTTTTTCTCAGAGCAGAAAGGTTGGATGATGGAAGACGAACTTTTAAAATAAAAGAAGGAGAGCCCAAAGAAACCAGTTATGGGGTGGATCTGTATAACAGGATTATTACTCAAAGGACTTAAGTAATTTTTTCAAAGAATTTAATAAGAATTGTTTTATTAACTAGTTGGAGGCTGTGGCAACATAGATATTTACTATTCCAAAGGTCAGGGGAAAATAAAGCACATCCTTAAAACCAGCCTCTAGGAGTTCCATTTGTAATTTTTGTGCCAGGGGGAACTTTTTTATGGTTTCACTGAGATATGTGTATGCTAAAGGGTCCTTTGAGATTAACTGCCCGATTTTAGGTAATATGTGATTTAGATAGAGATTGTATAAACCAAAGAGAATTTTATTTCGGCTTGACCCAAATTCCAGGATAAGAAATTTTCCTCCAGGTCTTAGCACCCTCAGGACCTCAGAATATGTATCTAAGCGGGGACTGATATTTCTAATCCCAAAGGCTATTGTGACAAAATCCACACTTGAGGTTGAAATGGGTAGTTCTTTTGCATTGGCACATACTGGATATATTTTAGAATTTTTGAGTTTTTTTTTGCCATGACTCAACATTTCAAAAGATAGATCCATTCCAAGAATTATCCCTCCCCTGTGGCCAAATTTTTTTTCAATCTCCTTTGCCACATCCATGGTCCCTGTGGCAAGGTCCAAAAAAATGGGACCCTTTTTTGAGGGAGTAATCAGGTTAATTAATTTTTTTCTCCAATAGATATCAACTCCCAGGCTTAAAAAGTGATTTAAAAAGTCATACCATGGTGCTATCCTGGAAAACATTCTGGCTACTGTATAGTCCCTGGACTGTATCGTGGTTTTATTTTTCTCTATCTTCATCATTAGTTTCCCATGGAGATCCAATGGTTTTTAACACCTCCCTATAAATTGGAGCAAAAAATTGGTCAAAATTGGTAGGAGATATCCTTCCAATTTCAATGAATTTAACTATGATCTCTTTTGTAACCTGGACTGCCATTTTTTTTATTTCTTTATCTTTCATACCAAAATACCTGTTATAATTTCTAGGTTACTAAAAATAAAAAAACCGTCCGGATTGGGGAAATGGCCTGGCCTTTGTGACCTGGTCTTTTCCGGACGGAAAAAAGGAAGAGAAACCTGCTTGGCACCTCCTCCTTTTTATTAATCCTCTTCTAGTTCTTCTTCCAATGCCTTTATTTCCTCTCTCACAATCCTGGCAGCTTCAACTGGGACTAGCCTATGGACTTCTTCTATTAGTTCTTTTTTTAAGTCATCAAAAAAGTCTTTAATAACTTTTTGTTGAGACGTTTCAATGTTATCTATTCTAGTGGAGAGGTCTTCTATTTTTTTGTTAACAATGTCTATTGAAGCCTTAATGTCATCTCTAAACTCATCAAATTTATTTAATATATCATGGACATCTATTTTCTGTTCTACCTTCTTTTCAAAATTGGCGATTTCTTCTAATTTAGATAATAGTGTATCTTCTAATTTGGAGAATCTGTCTTCAAGGTCATGAAGTTTATTTTCCAATGCTAAAAACCCTTCACTGACCACTTTGTCCTCTTCTTCAGAAATGGGCTTTGGCTCTTCTATACTTTGGGTTTCTTCTTCAACTCCTCCTATTAATTCTTCTTCCTCTTGGATTTTATTTTCCTCAATTGAACTATCTTCTGTAGCTTGAGTCTCATCAGGAGGATTAGACTCATTATCTACAGCCGTCTTCTCGTCCATTTGGTCAAAGAGTGAATCTATATCATCTTGATCTACTGTTTTAGAGCCATTTTCACTGTCTGTAGATTTATCCTCTACTCTTTCCTCAGCATTAGAAGTTGCTTTTTCTTGGGCTTCCTCTTCTTCATCAATATTTAGATCTTCGTCTAATTTCTCAAATATTGAATCAATGTCCAACTCATCTTCTTCTGTGGTAGATTCTCCCTTAGAAGCTGTGGAATCATCACCATCTAATAGTGCATTCAACTCCTCATCCAAGGATTTTTCTTCACTTCCATTCTGATTTTTTGCCAGATCTTCCTCTGTACCGTCAAGAAGTTCTTCTAATTCTTTGTCCAGATCATTCCCCTCATTTGTCCCCTTTACATCGCCTTCTTCAACAATGTCTGTTAATTCTAAAATGTCTTCTTGTTTTTTTGCCATGAAAATCTCCACTAAGAGGGGGATACCCCCCCCTTTTTTTTATTTAACGTGGCATTTTTTACAAGCAATTGGGCCAGTGGCCACATTTTGTTTTTTCTTTTTTTGATGACAACCAATACAGCTGTGGGCGCTGGTTCTATTGTGAAAAGCATTATATGCAGAATTTTTTGCCCTCATCTGGGCGCCTTTGGCTCCTAATATATCATGACAACCAGAGTCAACACATTTTTTTGGGGGATTTTTTTTGTCGGTCCACTTGTGGTGACATACAGGACAGCCCAATTTTAGATGTTTTTGATGGGGAAAGTTTACAGGTGCATAAACTGGGTTCTTTGTCTTACCCTGTGATGCATTCATCAATACTGTCTTGGGCATCTTCATGGCTATAATTGAATCGATCCCCATTAATGAAAAAACAAGAGCCCCTGCTAGTGTTAAGAGAAATACCTTTTTCATGAAAATTACCTCCTTGTAATACATATGTTGTTAAGAATTTTTGCATTTTTTACTTTAATAAAATTCAATTTGTCAAGGACCATATTTGAATAACCTATCTGTCTTAAAGGCTGAAGTTTTGCACAACCTCTGTAATTTTTTCCAGGTCCTCTTGTGTATGAGCAAAGGAGGTAAATAGACATTCAAAATTGGAAGGGGCTATAAATATATTTGAGTCCCTCATGTGAACAAAAAATTTTGAGAACATATTCACATCTGTGGTTGCTGCTTCCTTGAAATTGGTTATTTCGTCTAGTTCGGTAAAAAACACCGTAAATGCTGATCCCATATGGTTGATTTTAGAGGGAATGGATTTTTCTTTGAAAATTGCCCTCATGGTGTCAACCAACTTTTTTGTGTAGGAAGTAAGTTTATTGTAGTCACTGTGTTTTAAAACTTCCAGGGTTGCAATTCCAGCAGCCATGGCAACTGGATTACCAGAAAGGGTGCCAGCTTGATATACTTCTCCTTGTGGTGCTAAATGTTCCATTATTTCTCTTTTTCCGCCAAAGGCACCTACTGGAAATCCTCCTCCTATTATTTTCCCAAGACAGGTTAGATCTGGTTGTATATTTAAGATATTTTGTATACCTCCATAGGTAAATCTAAATCCTGTTATGACTTCGTCAAATATAAGAAGACTTTTATATTTTGCTGTAATCTCCCTAACACCCTCTAGAAAACCCCTTTTAGGGGGAACGACTCCCATGTTGCCCGCAACTGGCTCAACAATCACGCAGGCTATATCTTCTCCGTGTTTCTCAAAAATTTCATTTAGAGCCTCAATATCATTAAATTCCACAACAAGGGTATTTTTTACAATTTCTTCGGGAACACCAGGTGTACCAGGAATAGACAGGGTTGCCACACCTGAGCCTGCCTTTGCCAGAAGGTGATCCACATGGCCGTGGTAACATCCATTGAACTTTACAATTTTTTCCCTCTTGGTATAACCCCTGGCAAGGCGTATGGCACTCATGGTTGCCTCTGTGCCTGAATTTACCATCCTCACCATTTCTATACTGGGTATAGCGTCGCAGATCATCTCTGCCATGATTACCTCTAACTCACAAGGAGCGCCAAAGCTGGAACCTTTCTCAATGGCTTTTTTTGCTGCATCCACTACCTCTGGATGTGCATGGCCCAAAATCAAGGGACCCCATGATAATACAAGGTCTATATATTCCTCCCCATCCACAGAATAAATCTTACTGCCATTGCCCTTTTTTATAAAAATAGGTTTAGTGCCAACACTTAGGCATGCCCTAACAGGACTGTTGACCCCTCCTGGTATTACTTCAAGTGCCCTATTATATAATTTTTTTGACAGATCCATATGGTGTATCTCCTTTTTCTAAAAGTATTTCATTGAGGTCTTTTTGAGTTCTTCATCGCTAAACAAGAGTTGATATTCTGTGATTCCAGTTAATTTTTTTAATTCTTCCACAAGAGAAATACATTCCTTTTGGCACCTACCATGTATCATTGTATATAAATTATATGGCCAGGTAGAGGAGGTCTTTCTTATATAACAATGGGTTATTTCTGGCCGTTTTACCAATATGTCTTTAATATTATCTATGTTTTCCTCGTCATCGATCTTCCATGCAACCATTACATTGCACTCATATCCTGCTATTTGGTGTTTTAAAGTGGCACCAAACCGTCTAATTATTCCCTTTGTCTTTAATTCGTTTAAAAAAGTTATTACCTTATCTTCAGTGGTTCCCACTGTGTTTGCAATTTCCATAAAAGGCATGGGGCTATCTGGAATATTGTCCTGGACTATCTTTAATATTTCAAGTTCTATTCTATTAAATTTTATTTTATCATTCATTTGTATTTAATCCATTTCAATTTATAATGTTGGCACGTTTATACGTTGAGATGTTATCTTCCCATTACCAATTGTTCCATATCCCTCATCCAATTTACGGTTCACGATTCAAGTAGGGGCGCTACTATCCCGGACTTATCAAAACTTGAGGTATCAGAGTTAATGAAATAAGCAACTTTTTTTAATTATGACCAAAAAATGGTAGAGTATACGGAATGACTTTGTCAAGAAAAGATGGAAATAAACCCAAAAGATAAACCATTAAGCCCTTGACCACTCAATTTAAAAAGGTTAGAAACTCCCGAAAAATAACGTAAAGGAGATATTAAATTGAGAATAGGAGTTTTAGGAGCTGGTTCATGGGGTACTACCCTTGCTAATCTATTGGCATCCAAAGGCCATAATACTACTCTATGGGTAAGGGAGATAGAACTTTTAGAGGAGATAAGGAAAAAGAGAATAAATACCTGGTTTTTGCCAGATATAAAATTGAATAGTGGTCTTAAGTTTACCAATTCTTTAAAAGACGCAGTGGTGAATATGGATTTTATTTTGATCGTGGTTCCTGCTCAGTTTATTAGAGGGGTGGTTACGGAGATAAGACCATATCTTGAGAAGAATAAAATAGTTGTTTCTGCAAGTAAGGGTATAGAGGTGGGAACCCTTAAAACAATATCTGAAGTTATAATGGAAGAACTCTTGGGTCTTGACCCTGTATATGCTGTGCTTTCAGGGCCATCCTTTGCAAAAGAAGTTAGTCTTGGATACCCCACTGCAGTATCCCTGGGATGTTCCCAGAGTCAAATAGGTGAGAAACTCCAAAAGGTTTTTTCAACCAAAAGGTTCAGGGTGTACTTAAACGAAGATTACAGGGGAGTTGAACTTGGTGGGGCAATAAAAAACGTCATAGCAATTGGTGCTGGTATATGTGATGGTCTTGGCTTTGGGTATGATCCCAGGGCTGCCCTTATAACAAGAGGGCTTGCCGAGATGTCCAGGCTTGGAGTTGCAATGGGTGCAAAGAAAGAGACCTTTATGGGACTGTCTGGATTAGGGGATCTGGTTTTGACCTGTACTGGAGACCTTAGTCGTAACAGACAGGTGGGTCTTAGAATAGGCAGAGGCGAGAGATTGGAGGATATTTTAAAAGGTATGAAAATGGTTGCAGAAGGGGTGAAGACCTGTGAAGCACTGTATCTCTTGGGAACCAAAAAAGATGTAGAAATGCCCATAACAGAGCAAGTTTATAGGATATTGTATGAAGAGAAAGACCCAAAGAGGGCAGTGGAAGAGTTAATGCTCAGGGATTTGAAGTCTGAGCACTATTGATGCTACTTAATGCATAAAGTATATGCGTTGTGCCCAATTTTCAGACCAAGTAAAAAAAGTTTAAGTGGCTTGACAAACAGATTTTTAGAACATACAATACAGTGAATTTTAAAAGATTGTAAAGGATTTCAATAAGATAGTTGTTTTTTAAAGTTTTTTAATTGATCCATAAGGGAGGATTATATGGAAAAGAAGGCCAAAAAAGTGAAGGAAAAAGAGTTTTCCCCTGAAGAGTTTACAATCTGTGAAGCCACAGCACAGATGCTGGAGAAGGCTCATAAGGATGGCTGTTCCAATGTCTTTGAGCGTGCTGCAGATATGAAGCCCTGTCCAATAGGTTCAGATTCTGCATGTTGTAAGCACTGTTCCATGGGACCATGCCGCTTAAATGCCAAGGATCCATATTCAAAAACAGGCGTTTGCGGGGCCACAATAGATACTATCCAGGCCAGGAATTTTGCCAGGATGGTAGCATCAGGTGCTGCTGCACATACTGACCATGGTATGTCCATGTTGGACCTTTTCAGGGAAGTGGTTAATGGAAAGATAAAGGACTATGAAATAAAGGATCCAATCAAGCTAATTGAGGTTGCAAAATCAATAGACATAGAAACTGAAGGACGCTCCATTAAAGAAATAGCCCAGGATCTTTACGAAGAATTGGAGAGGACCTATACCCAGGTTGAAGGTGAAATCCCTTTTGCAAAGAGGGTTCCACAGGCCACATTGGATACATGGAGAAAACTTGGGATAGTTCCAAGGGGTGCCATGAGGGAGATCATGGAAATCATGCACAGGACCCATATAGGTGTGGACCAGCACTATGAAAATCTCCTTGTTCAGATTAACAGGTGTGCGCTTTCAGATGGTTGGGGCGGCTCAATGGTGGCCACAGAGATCTCTGATATACTCTACGGAACTCCTTCTCCTGTACTGGCAAATGTAAATATGGGTGCATTAAAGGAAGATTATGTAAATGTCATAATCCATGGTCATGAGCCAAATCTATTTGAGTCAATGCTGGCATCTGTAAATGACCCAGCTTTAATTGAGGCTGCAAAAGAAGCTGGTGCCAAGGGAATAAATATTTGTGGTATGTGTTGTTCTGGTGCTGAGGTACTCTCCAGACATGGAATTCCCCATGCTGGTAATTTTCTTTCCACTGAACTGGTACTTGCAACAGGTGCAGTGGATGCAATGGGTGTTGATGTCCAGTGTATTATGCAAGGACTTTCCACTGCAGCAAAATGTTACCAGACTTATCTGTTTACAACCAATCCAAGGTGTAAGATTGAAGGTGCTGAGCACATTGAATTAGATGAGCACAATCCCAGAAAATGCACAGACGAGATCGTAATTAGGGCTATTGCCAGGTTTAAGAATAGAAAGGTAAAGGTGGAGATTCCACAGATCCTAAATCCTGGAATCCATGGATTCTCCCATGAATATATCAAATATATGTTAGGTGGAACCTTTAGGGCGTCATACAAGCCCCTTAATGAGAATATCATAAATGGAAGGATTAGGGGTGTCGCAGGGGTAGTTGGATGCACGAATCCAAGGGTAAAACACGACTATGTACACGTGGAATTGGTAAAAGAGCTTATTAAAAAAGACGTCCTTGTACTCCAGACAGGTTGTTCTCAGATTTCCCTTGCCAAGGCAGGCCTACTTGTTCCAGAAGCTGCTCACCTTGCAGGAGATGGACTTGCTGAGGTATGTGAAACTGTTGGTATGCCTCCTGTTTTGGGAGTGGGTTCTTGTGTTGATAACAGCCGTATCTTGATAGCGGCTGCAGAGATCGTGAAGACAGGTGGCCTTGGAAATTCCATTGCAGACCTACCAGCAGCAGGTGCTGCCCCAGAGTGGATGAGTGAAAAGGCAATTTCCATTGGACAATATTTTGTTGCATCTGGAGTCTACACTGTATTTGGAGTCACCTTCCCAACAACACCAAAGACCAAGTTCCATGATATGTTAATGGGTGGACTGGAGAAATTGGGTCTTGGCTATTGGGGATTTGCTGCTGATCCATATGAGATGGCAAAGATGATGATTGCCCATATAGATAAGAAGAGAAAGGCCCTTGGTATTGATAAGGCCAGGGAAAGGGTCCTCTTTGATATGGCTGCAAGACGTGAATTGGATGCAGTTGCTTAGATATTTGACTTAAACAACTATTGGTAATAAAAGGGAGTCTGCTCAATGGAGACTCCCTTTTTTTATTTCTTTGTAAAGGTGATAGGATATGGAAACAGAAAGAAGAAAGGCAAAAATTTTACTGGAATCCCTTCCATATATTCGGGAATTTTACAAGCAGACCATAGTGATAAAATATGGCGGGCACGCCATGATTGATGAGAAACTCAAAAAGGCCTTTGCCTTAAATGTGATTTTGTTAAAATACATAGGCATAAATCCTGTAATAGTCCATGGTGGTGGTCCACAGATTGGAAATATGCTTAAAAAATTAAATATAGACTCAAAATTTAGAGAGGGCCTAAGGGTCACTGATGAGCAGACTATGGATGTTGTGGAAATGGTACTTGTTGGAAAGGTCAATAAAGAGATTGTAAATTTAATAAATTTAATGGGTGGAAATGGTGTTGGACTCTCAGGTAAGGATGGTTGGATAATTAAGGCCAGAAAACTGGAAATGGTGGTATCCAGGCACGATGCCCCACCTGAGATAATAGACCTTGGAAAGGTGGGAGAAGTTGTGAGCATACAGAGTGAACTAATTAAGACCCTGGAAGATAAGGGATTTATCCCTGTAATAGCGCCTGTAGGGGTGGATGATATGGGAAGCACCTACAATATCAATGCCGATGATGTTGCAGCTGCGGTTGCTTCTGCCTTACAGGCCAAACGGCTTATTTTGCTCACAGATGTACCAGGGATTATGTCAAAGGGTGAGCTTATCTCATCTATTACAAGAAAGGATGCTTTAGAGGCAATATCCAGAGGAGTTATAACTGGAGGAATGATACCAAAAGTTAAGTGCTGTATTGAGGCCTTGGAAGAAGGAGTTGAAAAGACACATATTATTGATGGAAGGATTGAGAATTCAATTATTTTGGAATTGTTTACCAAGGCTGGAATAGGAACAGAGATTGTTAGATAAGATTTTTATTTTTTTGATGGTCTTCAATTTTATAATTGGTTAAAATTAGTCATATTCAATTTGAGTGGTAGTAGAAATAGTTGTGTTAGTATCTATAATAAAGGGGGGATATCTTGGAGGGGGTTGATATTCAAAAGAATATAAAAGGGCTGGTATCTAGAATTGAGGATAATTTAAAGGGTCCATTTAGATTTATGGAGGTATGTGGAACCCATACAGTATCAATATTTAGAAGTGGACTCAGGTCACTTTTCCCTCCCTTACTAGAACACATCTCTGGTCCAGGGTGCCCTGTATGTGTAACCCATTCAATAGACATTGCAATGGGCATGGAGCTTGCTGAAAAAAAGGATATTATTTTGGCCATTTTTGGGGACATGATGAGGGTCCCTGACCATAGGGGTATGACCTTAAAAGATCTAAGGGCAAAAGGAGCTAATATAAGCATTTGTTACTCCCCTTTGGATAGTTTGAAGCTGGCAATGGATAATAAGGACAAGGAGGTTGTTTTCTGGGGGATTGGATTTGAGACCACTGTGCCAACAGTTGGAGCTACAATAATTCAGGCAAAGAAAATGGGGATTAAAAATTTCAGTGTGCTATCTCATCACAAAATAATTCCTCCAGCCCTAAAATTTTTGGTGGAGTCTGGGGATGTTGAAATCAATGGCTTTTTGTTGCCAGGACATGTGTCCACAATAATTGGGGTCTCTCCCTATGAATTTCTCGCAAAAGAGTACAATATTCCTTCAGTAATTTCTGGTTTTGAACCAATGGAAATATTAGATGCATTATATATGCTTACGCTAATGCATAAAAATGAAACTCCTCAGGTAATAAATTGCTATCCAAGGGCAGTTAAGCCTGAGGGCAATAAAAAGGCACAAGAAGTAATAAATGAGGTATTTGAGGTGTCAGATGGTTATTGGAGGGGAATTGGAGAGATAGAGGCAAGTGGTTTAGAGATATCAAGAGATTATGTGGAATTTGACGCCAAAAAGAAGTTTGGGCTCAAACCAAGAGATGTAACCCAACCCAAGGGTTGTAGGTGTGGTGAAGTCTTGCAGGGAAAGATTTCTCCAAAGGATTGCCCTTTATTTGGAAAAAAGTGTACACCAATAAGTCCAGTTGGGCCATGTATGGTGTCAACAGAAGGCAGTTGTGCAGCCTATTATAAGTATGGAGTATAAGGGTATGAAAAGGATTTTATTAGATCACGGCAGTGGTGGACTGGCAAGTAACAGACTAATACAGGAGATTTTTGTAAAATATCTGTCAAATGATATATTAAATTCTCTAGATGATGCAGCATATCTAAAAGTATCTGAAAGAGTGTCTTTTAGTACTGATACATACACAATAGATCCCATATTTTTCCCAGGAGGAGATATTGGCACCCTATGTATTTCCGGGACTGTAAACGATATAGCAATGTTGGGGGCAAGGCCTAGATACCTTAGCTGTGGCTTTATAATTGAAGAAGGTTTTTTGATAGATGATCTGGAAAAAATTGTTAAATCCATGGCAGATACTGCGAAAAAGGCAGGGGTCTTAGTTGTAACTGGGGATACAAAGGTGGTTCCAAGGGGGAGTATTGACAAGATATTTATAAATACCAGTGGAATTGGTGAGCTTATTGTTGATTGTCCAATGTCTGGAAAAAGGGCAACTCCAGGTGATAGGGTCATAATAAATGGTACCATTGGTGATCATGGACTGGCAATATTTACAGCAAGAAAAGATATAGACCTTGATTTTGAGGTAAGGAGCGACTGTGCTCCATTAAACAGTTTAATCCTGGAACTTGTCTCAAAGATTCCTGAGGTCCATGTTATGAGGGACCCAACAAGGGGAGGTGTTGCCACAACCCTAAATGAAATAGCATTGCAATCAAATGTGTGTATTGAACTGTTTGAGGATGCCCTCCCAATAAAAACCGGGGTAAAAGATGGTTGTGATATCCTTGGATTAGATCCCCTATACCTTGCAAATGAAGGAAAGTTTTTGTGTATTTTGCCTGAAAAATATGTGGATGACGCACTTGAGATTATGAAAAAAGATCCCCTGGGTAAGGACGCTACCTTAATTGGTCAAGTCAAAGAAACACCTAAAGGCAAGGTGGTATTGAACACTAAGATTGGTGGAAAAAGGCTCCTTTCAATGTTAGAGGGAGAACATCTACCGAGAATCTGTTAAAATTATAGGGGGTACTTATGTCCAGGATTTTTTTATTAGAATCAACAGAGCACGATTCTGAGATATGTTTAAAATTGTATTTTTCTGTTAATGATAAAAAGATTTGTCTGGCAGATAAAATTAAAGATGATGATACCCTAAAAGCAATTGTGAATGAAATTAGATCAAACCTTGATAAGGTCCTGGTTCAAGGAAAAAATATTTTTATAGAATTTGAGAAAAACAAAGATGAGAGGTCCAGGGATATATTACAGGACCCAAAAAAGATGTGGGATGAGATAAAGACAATGGAAGATAATGAGATGATCTCTTATTTTAATTCCCTGGATTTAGATATGAGAAAAAAACTATCTTCCTATGTGTTTAGTTCTGTTAATATGTTTAAAGGAAAGGGACTTATATTTGCTACATATTTTAACCATGAAAATTCATTAATAGAAAAGGATTAAGTAAGGGCCCACCAATCCCACATTGGATCTGGGCTGGTCTAGAATTTTTTGATTAATTTTTCAGGGTCCACAAGTCTGCCAAAGATACTCACACCAAGGTGAAGGTGCGGACCTGAGACCCGGCCTGTTTTTCCTGAAAGTGCAATTACCTGTCCTTTTTTTACTATTTGTCCTTTTTTTACTAAAATTTTTTTTAGGTGGAAATACATGCTGACTATCCCATCTCCATGGTCAATATAGATGGATTTTCCAGAAAAGAATTGATTTATGACCAGTGCCACATATCCAGAATTAATGGCCTTAACTGGAGTTCCTTCTCTTGCCTTTATATCAATTCCAGTGTGGATGGATTGGTTTTTATTGTTTATTATTCTAATTCGTCCATATGGTGAGGATATTTTAAAGGGAATTATTGGGGGAACAAAGTCAGGGACAAAATAGCGCTTTTTTGTGACTCTCTGTAAAATAGACTCTATAATTCTTTTTTCCCTGTAATATCTAGTTAGGTCTTTTTTAGTAAGATAAGAAAATTTCTTGGCTACATGTATTCTGGTTATACTGAGTTTTCTTTTTTCTAGATAAATTTTTTTTCTAATCTTTTTGTTGCCATATGTTATTTTAATGAGTTTTACCCCTGGCTTATCTTTTTTTATGTCACTGCCAAGGAAGATGTTTAGTTTTCTGCTACCTGGTAGTGTTAAATAGATATTCCTACCTAACCAGTAGATATTTATATTTTGTCTAGAGGATCTATTGTATACTTGTATTTCAAAGGGATCACCCACTACAACTTTAGTTGGTATACTGACTTTAATTGACCCCTTGGAGCCTGGATTAATAGTGGTTGCAAAACCATTAGATAAGAAAAGCACCAAACAAAAAATAACTGAATATAACAAAAATTTTCTCATTATGGCCGTTTCGAGTCCTTGTGATTTTTTGAAATTTGAGATAGTAACAATAACCATTAAGGCTGTATGTTTCAAGGAATTTTGGTCGGTTTTTTATGAAACAAAAACATAGAGGGGAGCTTGAATATGCAGGATAAGAAAAATAACTCAATAAAATCATCAAACCAGGCCAAGCTCGGTTCAAAGAAAAAATCCACAAGTAAAAAAAGGATTGGAAAGAGGGTAGTACCACCTTTGCCTTCAAAGGAAATGGTGTGGTGGGTCAAGTATCTGGTTATATTGGCATTGGTAATTGTATTAATATGGCCCCTTGGCCTGGGACTTTTGTGGTCTCTAAATGGTCTTTACAGGTTAATAGATCCAACAGAATTTCCAAAACTGGACAATACAATTGTCAATTTAATGAAGACAACTTCATATACTTCTTCTCCAGCAAAAAAAGGTGTGGCCCTTTGTGAAGCAATGATAAACAGATTAGATAAAGAATTGAATTCAAGGCTTGGGTGGAGTGTGAATGATATTATAATTTCTCCAACTTCATGGCTTGATAATAGGGCCAATAGGCAAAGGGGTGTTATTTTTGCAACTAGAATGCTGACTAATTTTTTTGCAACCAATTTTGCAAAATATGGTGGAGCTGGTGCTGAAGATGAGGACTTAAAAAAAGCAAGGGAAGAATATTTTGCCTATACCCCTGATAGTTGGTGGTTTCCTTCTTCAGAAGACCAATACAAAAAGGGCATAGAGATGATCAGAAAATATGAGAAAAGACTCTTGGAGGGCGATGCAGTCTACAATGTTAGGAGTGATAAGTTGTATTCTGTCTTTAGTTTTATCTTAAGTCCGGAGTTTTTAGACCAGCCCCTGGGACTTCTTGTAGAGCCCAATGAAAAAGTAAAATACACTGAGCTAGATGATAGAATATACTATACCCAGGGCGCAATACTTGTTTTAAGGGACTTTTTGCACGTACTTGCCCACCTATATCCAGAAATTGAGAGTAGGGGAGGTAAAGACAATTTAGAACTGGCATTTGATGCCATGAATAAAATATGTACATTTGATCCCCTGATAGTTTTAAGGGGTGCCCATGATTCTATTTTTGCAGATCACAGGGGAAAGATGGCAAGGTATTTAATAACAGTTAGGGAAAGGTTAAGGGATGTAACCAATTCTTTAAATAGATAATTTTAATATGATGGGAAAGAGTAGAAAAAAAATAGCAGTGGTGGGTGGAGGATTGGCTGGATCAGAGGTGGCCAATGTGCTATCCAGCGCAGGATATAGAGTCCATATATTTGAAATGAAGCCTAAAAAATTTTCCCCTGCCCACAGATCAGATAGGCTTGCAGAACTTGTGTGCTCAAATTCTCTTAGGTCCAAAGAAATAACCAGTGCAGTTGGTCTATTAAAACAGGAGATGACAAAACTAAATTCCCTGATAATGGAGGCAGCATGTAACACCGAGGTTCCAGCAGGGAAGTCTCTTGCTGTGGATAGAGAATTATTTTCCAATTACATTACTGATAAATTAGATTCACAGTCCAATGTAGAAATAATAAGGGAAGAGATAACATCTATTAGCGATCCCCTTTTAACAGGTTTTGACATGGTTGTTATATCTGCAGGACCTTTGATATCAGGGCCCCTGGCAAGGGATCTTATGGGTAAAATTGGCGAAGAACAGCTATATTTTTACGATGCCATAGCCCCAATTGTCAGTGCTGAGAGTATCAACTGGGACAGGGTCTTTTTTGGTTCAAGATATGAAGAAGGTAGCACAGACTATGTAAATTGTCCCATGACAGAAGAGCAGTATTACAGATTTAGAGAAGAACTTTTAAAGGGAGAAAAGGTAAAACCCAAGGGATTTGAAAAAGAGATACACTTTGAAGGATGTCTTCCAATTGAGACAATGGCCAAGAGGGGGGAGCTTACCCTTGCCTATGGTCCCCTTAAGCCTGTTGGGTTAACAGATCCAAAGACCGGTAAAAGACCTTTTGCAGTTGTGCAGCTAAGGGCTGAAAACAGGGAAAAGACAATGTTTAATTTAGTTGGGTTTCAGACTAAACTCACCTATCCAGAGCAAAAAAGGATATTTCGCATGATTCCAGGCCTGGAAAATGCAGAATTTTTAAGGCTTGGAAGTATCCACAGAAATACCTATGTAAATAGTCCCAGGGTCTTGACTCCCCACCTGGAAGTAAGATCACTAAAGAATGTATACTTAGCGGGTCAAATTACAGGTGTTGAGGGGTATGTTGAATCTGCGGCGTGCGGACTTATGTTAGGCATAATTTTGTGGAAAAAATTGTCAGGCCAGGATGTCAAACTTCCCCCTGTCCAGTGTGCAATTGGCGGTTTAATGGCACATTTGAGGAGAGAGGTAAAGGATTTTCAGCCTATGAATATTAATTTTGGATTAATTGCACCGCTAAATGTTAGGGCAAAAAAATCAAAGAGAAGGCAGATGATAGTTGAGAGGGCAACCCACTCTTTTGACATATGGTGTGAGTCTAATAACTTGAACTGGAGGTAATAGGTGTTTCCCATTCCAAAGTTAAACTCAGTATTGGATCTATATTATGGTAGGGATCCTTATTTAGATGCGTGGCTACTACATTTTATGACTGAAAATAACATTGAGTATTTTGCAAATCCATATGAAAACGCATCCCCTGAACAAATGAGATTTATGGTGGATTTAGATGAGAATCAGGTATTTGTCCCATGCTCAGATTCAATGTTAAGAATCTTACTGAGATCTGAAAAAGACGATGAACTAAAAAAGGAATATAGAAACCTGTGGAGATCACTGGTAAGGCTGATTTATCACATTGTAAAGGACGATTATTCAAGACGCAAAATAGTCATCCTGTGTAAACATAAATTTCAAAAGGCATATCGCTCTCCTTTTATTATTCCATCTAGACTAAATAAGAGGATGTTGACCATAATCTTGTCTCAATCTGCACAAATAGATCCATATTCCAAAAGGAAGTCAAAATACAATAAAAACGCATTTTCTTTTATAGAATCATCAGAATTTTCAGATTTTGTGGGTATGTGTCCAATTGATAGGTTGGAGTGTAAAAATATCCAGGAGCTAAGATGTGAGTTAGATTTAATGGAGTTAAAACGACTTTTTTGTTTGTCTTTATGTGAAGAGATATGGAAAAATGGAGATCATTCAAATATACAAACTACCTTGGACCAGATGCAGGGCTTTGAAGGAATTTTGGAAAAGGGCCTTTTCCCAAAGGGACAAAGAGATGCTGAGTTAACAATACTATATCTGCCAAACAGTAGTGGTGGAATAGTTTTCGACGTCCTCATTATCAAAAGACTTATAAAGATGGGGCATAGGGTGATTTTGGCATTAAAAGAAGGATTTTATTTTGACTACCCTACTTTTTGGGACATTGACTACTGTTCTGTATTACAACAAATCCTTGAAGATGCTAGATTTATTGATAGCAAAGAAACATCTAAAAAGGAACTTTTAAAACATCTAAATGAGTCCAGACTGGTAGTTATATCTGATGGTACTAAAGAGAGACTGAACCTATATCGTACAACAGTGACCTTTGCCAGGGCATGGAAAGAATCAGACCTGGTAATTGCAAAGGGAAATGGGAATTATAGGAGACTAATACTAAACTCCCATTTTTTTACAAGGGACATAATATCCATATATAGAGATGAAGAAGGTATAGTTAGTTTTTCATTTAAACAAAAGAGTCCCAGGGTCAGAAAGATAACGGAGAAGGAGATTGTAGCCAAGGCTAGATCCATTATACATGAGATGAAGAAGGCCAGGGCAAATGGACAAAAGATTATGTTCTATAGTGCAATTGTGGGAAGTATTCCTGGTCAAACCCAAATGGCCATAAGGGTTTTAAATACCTTTGTTAATTATCTCAGACAAAAGTTAGATGATACTTTTATTATAAATCCAGCAGAGCACTTTGAACCTGGCATGGATGGTGATGACCTCATGTATATGTGGGAGATGGTACAGAGAAGTGGTCTAATTGATATCTGGCGTTTTCAAACTGTCTCAGACATTGAAAAGAGCTTTGAATTAATGGGCATGAAGGTACCTCCAATCTGGGCGGGGAAAGATGCCACATTTTCAACTGGTTGTACAAAGGAGATGAAAATAGCCTTAGAAGAGCAGAAAAAACATCCAGAGATGCAGATAATTGGACCAGATCCAGAGAAGTTTTTCAGAAGACGGGAATACGGTGTTGGAAAATACTTTGACGCATCCATTGACAGGTCTAGATAAACAGAGCATAGCTTCCGTGATCAATCAAATTTTTTGTAAGACCCTACTTTTTATTTATATCCAAACACAGCGAATATTTTAGCCAGCTCTGAGAGAAATTCCCCTATAATCCTTATTGGTTTTCTTTTGTGAGAACGCCAGTGCGATTTTATTTGAAAATCTAAAGCATATGTCCCCATAAAAAGACATATGTATTCCAAGATTTTAAAATATATGCTTTAGTATTAATTTAAAATAATCTCCAATGTTTCTTTTAATCCTTTAGCATTAAATTGAAACCCTTCCCTAAGTAGTCTAGTTGGCATCACCTTTGGGCCTGTGGTTAATGCAACTGCCCCTTCTCCAAGCTTTATTTTTATCACAAATTGGGGAATCCTGAAAAATGCTGGCCTTTTTAAGACAGATGCCAGGGTCTTTGTGAATTTTTTATTAGTGGTTATATCTGGGGAGCATAGATTATATATTCCCATGGCCTTTTCATTTTTAATTGCCCATAAAAATGTTCTTGCAAGGTCCTCAAGATATACCCAGGGAAGGCCTTGCTCTCCTGAACCTATTTTTCCTCCAAGTCCCCACTTAAATATTGGAACTAAATCTGAGAGAGCACCTCCTCCTTTGCCTAGAACAACTCCAAAGCGAAATATAATTACCCTCATACCTAATTCTTTAAATTTTAAGGCCTCTTTTTCCCAGTGAATACAGATTTTACTCAAAAAATTGTCACCATATCTAAAGTTTTCTTCATCCTGAATCCCTTCATAAAAGGGGTCATAAATCCCCACTGCAGAAGCTGAAAAATAGTTTTTGGGCCTGCTATCTAATCCCCTCACTGCTTCAAATAAAGCCCTGGTTGTATCTATTCTACTTGAGTAAAGCATTTTTTTATATGCATTATCCCATTTTTTGTTAATAGGTGCCCCTGCAAGGTTAATCAAAGTTTTATTCTGCTCAATTTTCTTCTGTAACATGTCTTTGTCAGCAAGATCCATTCGTCCCAGGGGAGTAACTTCATGTCCATTGTCCTCTAAAAACTTTTTCAAATAACTCCCAACAAAACCACTGCTGCCTAAGATGGCAATCTTCATCTATATTCCTCCAAATTTCTGTCTAATACTTTTTATTTTTGACTATATTAGGCTAAAATCTATAACAATCTAATTTTTAACGCAAGCAGAGGTTAAGGGATTGATAGAACACTGAGCAGTCGTCAGTCCCGGTGGCGATCCTCCCAAGTGACCGGACTAGCTCAACGCGCCGGAGTATGTAAGCGATGTTTCCCCTGCCTGGTTGTTGCATTAAGGAAGCTCTGGCAATCCCAGTTCCTTAAGAAAACCATTGTGGCGGTGTTAATTCCCTCTGAAGCAGAGCAGCAGAGATTGGTGAAAAAGCTCTTTTAGATCTTTAATTTTGCATTAGAGGGAAAAATAGATATTCCTGAGTCAGGACAGGTAATTTTCATACAGGACTTTCAGAGACAAGTGGTTATAAAGGACTTTTTACATAATGATATTAGATTGTTATGATTTTATAGGTTGTAGAACCCAATTGTCATCTACATGGTTGAGTACGTCAGCTTGGAATTTGGTAGGTTCTGCTAATTGTCTGTGGGGTTTTTGGGTACCAGGTGGCC
>NZ_BAAIEW010000014.1:0-74886 GCF_054654515.1 Desulfothermus okinawensis JCM 13304
CTCAGCCAGATTAGTTCTTTTATTTGCAAGATCAGTTCTGCCTTGGGCAAGTTCAGTTCTTTTATTAGCGAGGTTAGTTCTATTTTCAGCCAACTCAGTTCTTTTGTTTGCGAGATTGGTTCTGCCCTCAGCCAGACTAGTTCTTTTATTTGCAAGATCAGTTCTACCTTGAGCGAGTTCAGTTCTGCCTTTTGCGAGTCTGGTTCTATTTTCTGCTAGTTTAGTCCTGTATTGGGCAAGGTTAGTAGTATTTTCTGCTAATTCCTTCCTCTTTCGCATCCATTCATTCATTTCTTCTAAAAATTCTTCATAAAAAGCATCATGGGCTTCACAATGTTGGTCTTTACGCTCATCCATTTATCTATCCCTCATAGATTATTAATTGTTTAGATTAATTTAGATTAAATAAATAATGATTACATAACCGGCGGAGATACCTTATTATTGAATCATTTAATTATCAAGCCCTTAATGTAGAAAAAAGTACAATTTACACGGTTAACTATTTAATAGATAGTTTAAAATTATTTGTTTATGGCAATGATATAAAAACAATGTATTTAAATAGCTACCTCAGTAACAGCACTGAAGATGGGGTAGTGTTTATGAGATTAATAATTTTTTCATTTGGAAGAAATTTCCTTAAAAAGGATTTTCTCCCAAACCATATGGCAATAAGATTATCTTGTGAAATCTGGTTTACAAAGGTATGGAATACACTGGAGTCTATTACTTCAAGCCACATGGGAATGTCCTGTTTTAGATAATACATAAACAGGTTTTTCATTGTATTTTCTACCTTTATTTTTAGAGACCCTGCTTCAGATACCCCAACAATTTTTAACTCAGCCTTATACAGGGTAACCATCTGATTTATAAGTTCCAATGAATTTTGAGTTATGTAATCATGGTCAAGACAACATACAATTTGTTTGGGGCTTTTGTTCTCTTTTACAATTAAGACAGAACATGGAGCTTGGTTTGCTATCTTGGCAGGAATGTCCAACTCTCCCCATTTGCATCCATTTGTTTTATTACATCCTAGAATTATCAATGTTGAGTCGTCTTCAGTTGATTGTTCTAAAATTTCGTCAACTATATTAGTTCCTTTTTTAATGATGATCTTTAATGTCTTAAGACCGCCTTTTCCCACTCCCACAAATACGTTGTCTTTAGGTGTTGTAAATGTAGAGATTTCTTCTCTTGAATAGGGACATTCACCTTTAGGATAATAGGATGTTATGATTTCCCTATAGTCAAGTAACGTTTTGGCCAGATCTGAATCTTCTATCCTATTTGGAGCTTCTTCTGGTTTAATTACTCCCAGGAGTGTGATATCAGACCAGGTGTTAACAGCTAGTTTGCCTACCTCGTGGACAACATATGAGCTATAAGGATTTTTATCAACTGCTACTAATATTCTCATTTTATTTCCCCTTTTTAATCCCAAAAAATTAAAATAGGTGACAGTGTACATGCCATAATATCTGTTATGGGCCTCCTTCTCCCTTTCCTATTAAACATGGAAACCACCATCCCACTTTCCTTTAACTTTTCTGCTACATTCTCAGGCAGACCTGATATTTCAAGTAGTTCAGTTGTAGATATCCCTTCTTTGGCTAATAGGGATTTGGCACGATCAAGTAGATCACTAGAGGGGGCTTTGTTAATAATAACTTCTCTGGTTTCCAAGAAATTGTATTGCACCAAGTAAATTTTCACTGGCACATTTTTGTATAGCTTTATGTAACTAAGGATAAATTTTTCAAGATTCATCTCACTGTCTAGCACTAGATGGACCTTTTCAAATTTAGTTAGATTTTTTACAATCAATACTGGACATGTCATTTTTTTTATAAATGAACTTTTTAATGTATCATAAAAAAAGGAACAATCAAAAGAGGATAAATGTCCAATAACACATAAATCGTAGAATCCACCTTCTAATTCTTTTAGTATCTCCTTTTCTTTATCTCCTACAACTATTTTGACTTTAGTAATTCCTTTACAATTGTCTGCTTCTGTTTTAACAAAGGTTTCTATTTTGTCTTTTGTTGTGTTAACTAGAGTTTTTTCCCAGGTTTTTCTCACCCAGCCTGCACCAAATTGATAATGTTTTTGTGTTGGCTCTTCAACATGAATTGGTTGAATGAACATTGGTACTTTTTGTGATTGTCTACAAATGTATCTTAGACTAATACTTGATGGAAGATTGTTTTCAATGGGGATAAGTACGTTCATAAAAATCCTTCCTTTTTTATTGGGTTTTTTTTCTATTAAGAACCTTTTTTTCTGCCTTTGTTACAGCTTCATGTATTTCACTTAATCTAAATGGTTTTGCTAGAAAATCTAATACTCCCTTTTGGAAAGATTCCTTTGCTGCGTCCATAGTTGCAAATCCAGTTATCACTATAACCTCAGTATCTGGTTTCATTTCTTTTACCTCTGTTAAAAATTCCATTCCATCCATCCCTTCCATTTTTAGGTCTGTTATAACTATGTCGAAAGGTTTTTCTTTAAATCTAGTAATAGCGTCTATACTCCTGGTAAATGTCTCAACCATGTAACCTTTTTTTTCTAAATAAGATTTTAGTCTTTTGGTGACTATAGGTTCGTCATCCAATATTAGAACACTTATTTGTCTCTTATCCATATTAATCCTCCTAAGTGTATATCTAGTTAAATGTGTTGTAATTTATGTTGTAGTAAAATATCATAAAAAATTTTCGAGTACAATGTTATTTGATTTTCATCTATCATTTTAACATCCAATTGTCGGGTAAAAGCAACTAATATTCCAATAATATATATCTTTTCAAGTATATCTTCCTTTGAAAGTCCTTTTAACCTAGCAACAACTAAGTCTCCTTTTATTTCTGTTAAAAAATCTTGTTCTATGAGAATGTTGCTAATTAATTTTGCGCGTCTTGTCCGCTTTGTGTCTTCTGTAACCCCTCCAAAAAATCTAAAGTAGATGTAATTGTCATGGGGGTTATCACAAGCCAGAGTATCTATCATTGTAAAGTGGTAACCAAGCCTTAAACTTATATTTGCATATCCATTTGAAATTACAGCTAAATTTTGTCCAACAAATCTAGGATCTGCCATTTCAAAGGCAAAAGTTTTATTCATACTGGACATGAAACTCCTAAAGTCAACCCCTACAGGATCAGTTGACCATACATTTTTACTACATATACCTTTTAAAAAATATCTTAGAGGAAGAGACGATATTTGGCTTATATCTAATTCCAGTGAGGAGTTGATGTTTTTTAGAGTAGTATCAATTATTTTAAGGTCCAGAGGTATGGGTAGTTTGAGTTTAATTGATGACTTTGAGATCGCTGGGTCTGCATAATAATCTTGGTCTATAAGTTCTTGTACTGCCTTTTCGTGAATAAATCTGATGATATCGTGAAATGTCTTACAATTTTCTATTTTAAAATTGTCTCCTGTAGGGTCTACTAGATTCAGGGGAGAAATTTTTTTGTAAATTCTTTTGAGTAATCTATATTCTTTTATTTCTTCAAATTTTTCCTCAACAAATTCATAATAGCACAACTCCTTTATAAAGCCTTCATAAACAACGTTTTCAGTGGCATTTAATGTAATTTCTTGATTGTTTTTTAAGACTTTGGTGGCAATCTTGGTATTTATTATCATAGGGACCCTGAATTCTCTGGCAATTGTGGCAAGGTGTCCAATGGGGGAACCAATATCTGTTATAATCCCATTTACCTTTTTTATCACCTTTGCCAATATAGGTGATGATGAAGTGGCAACTAGTATACATTCATCAGGTACGTTGTCTAGGTCTTCAGAGCTAGTTACCTTATAAACCCTTCCAATGGCAATTCCTTCTCTTACTATATCCCCTTGTCCAGACAGTAATTTTTTAAAAGAACCCAATTCTGAGAGATTACATTTCATCTCTATTCTTTTCTTTTCTATCTGGAGACGGCGGGTCTGAAGAATTACTAGGTTGTTTTGTTGGTCGTAGGCAAATTCTATATCTTGTGGATTTTTAAAGTATTTTTCCAGCATCATACTGATTCTAACCAATTCCATAATTTGTTGAGTACTTAAAGAGGGTTTGTCTTTTTTCTCTTTTGAAACTTCTTGTTTTATTATGGATCTTTTTTTAAAGTCGAAGTTTTTCATAAAAGGTTTAGATACTATGTTCATCTCAATAATATCATGAGGTGGTGTCCTTGATATATAATATTTATCGGCCTCAATGGTTCCTCCAACTAATTCTTCACCTAATCCATACGTAGATGCAATTACTATCTTTTCATCCTTGAGGTCAAAAGGGTCCAAGGTATAAACCACACCACTGACCTTGGCCCTAATCATCATTTGACACCCCACAGCCATGGCAACCTCTGATTCCATTATATCTTTGTTCCTTCTATATTCCAGGGCCCTTTCAGAGTATGTACTTGCTATTACCTCTTTGTATTTTTCCAATACTTGAGTGGGGGGCACCCCTAAAAAACTCTTATAGATTCCAGCAAAGGAGTGTTCGCTGTCTTCACCAATACAACTGCTTCTAACAGCGAAAAATACTTCATTATTTCCGGCAAGTCTTTTGATTTTATTTATTTGTCTTATAATCTCTGAGGTGAGGTCTTTTGGTAAATTATAATTTAATATAAGGTCTGTTATTTTTTTTGATGCATCTTCAGTGGAAATTTGATCTTTCTGCCAATTTAATAGTATTTGTTGTATTGAATTTCCTATTTTTGATTCCTTGACAATTTTAGAGAAGCCTCTTGTTGTGATTGCAAAACCTTCAGGGATATTTATAGATAAAATATTTTTCGCAACTCCAAGATGTGTATTTTTTCCACCAACTGCTTCTTCCAGTTCATCATTAATTTCAGAATATGGAATTGTATATTTACCCTTTGGAATAATAATGTTTCCCTTTAATTCTTCTTCAATCTCAGTTCTTATTTTTTTATAATGATAAAACAGATCTGTATATTTTCCAGGGGCCATAGCTTCTAAGTGATAGATCATCCTATATACGCTACTAAATAGGGCATTAGTCTGCGTATCTATAAAATGTTTGTCAAAGATATATTCTCCACTTAATTTTTCCCCGATATTTGAAATGATCTCCATTGAAATGTTATTTTCTTTGATAAGTTGTTGGAAGTGGTCAAATAATTCTGTAAAAGATACCTTTTTTTTCTTATTGAATTTAGAGAAGAGCTTTTTAAAAAGGCCTTTCATATTTGACCACCTCCTTATACCATATGTGGACCGCATTATTCTAGTCCAAGTTTATCATTTTGATAAACTTGGGCTAATGGGCTCCTCCCTTGTCTTTAAATATAAATCCCATGGCAAAACCCGCAAAAATTGCTATAATTACTGCTAAGATGCCATAGATTAAACTGTGGTTAAATGCCATATCTGAGATGAATTTTGGAAAACCAGTTAATTTTACTTCAAAGGTATCTTTGTCTATGTTTTCTATCTTGTGTTCCTTGTTTAAGGTGTACACCACAATCTCATATTTTCCAGGAGGCATCTTAGAAGGAATTGATATCTCGGACCTATATTTTTTTCTATCTGTTTTTGTATCATATTTAATACCTTTTTTATTTATTTGGTATAATCTTTCTTTTTCCTTTAATTTTAAAAAATCCTTTAGTATTTGCTTTTTATTTGGAGGAGTTGGTTCTATTTCTATATTTGATAATACGGTGTTATATCCTAGACCTAATTCATTTAAATAGCTAGATAAGTTTGATGGCATATATAACATATATACAGAAGGAGCGTTTTTAAATGTTAGATGTGCCACGGTCATCCAGAATATACCCCATACCTTTCCTTTTTGTTTGAAATGTGAATCCTGGACACTACCTTTAATTTCTACAATCACATCTTTATCTTTGTCAACATACCCTGATATGCTTAATTTAGCACCGTTGTACTGTGCACCTATTAATATAGTTTCAGGGGAATGGGTAAAGGCAAAGGCTAATACATCTTTAGATATAATTGTTAAACACCCTATTAAAATAATGTAAAGATATTTTAATTTCATGATTAGTGACCTCCTGCATAGGATAACATTAGGGAAGGTTTTGCAAGTAAACTATAGAGCATCTTAAACATAACAAGTAAAACTATAGTAGCAAGGATTATTTTTAGTTGATCTCCTTTTAGCCTTTTTGAAATTCTTGTTCCAAATTGAGCACCAACAGTTGATCCCAATAGCAAACAAAGTGCTAAAACAAAGTCAACTGTATGATTAGAATATGCCTGCATTATAGTCACATTAATACATGTAAATAGAATTTGAAACAGCGACGTTCCCACCACAACGTGCATGGGCATGCGAAGGAGATATACCATTACAGGAACCATTATAAACCCGCCGCCAACACCCATGATTGCAGCCAAGATTCCAACAAAGACTCCCAAAATTAATGGCATTAGAGCAGACATGGTAACCCCAGATTTTTCAAAATGGGTTTGAAAAGGAAGAGAATTCATTATTTTAATATATATAGATTCTTTTTGAGGAGTTGATACATATGTCTGGTCCACTTTGCTCTCTTCTTTGCTTTTTCTCAAACTCTGTAGACTCTCAATAAACATGTAGGTTCCAACAAAACCTAACATAATGACATATGTTATATTGATTAGAAAGTCTGCATTCCCAAGTGCCCTTAACACTTTAATTATGTGGACACCAACATCTCCACCAATAATTCCTCCAATAAGTAGCAATATACCCATTTTTATATCCACGTTTCCCAATCTATAATGGGCAACTGTACCAGAGGTGGATGCCCCAACAATTTGGTTTGAGTCAGATGCAGCTGCCACTGTTGGTGGTATTCCAAACATGATCAGTAGAGGGGTCATTAAAAATCCTCCACCAACTCCAAAAATTCCAGATAAAAGCCCAACTAAACCACCAAGTCCAAGGATGAGAAATACGTTTATGCTGTTTCCTGCAATTGGTAGATACATGTGAAACATATTCACCACCTTCCTTTTTTTATTTTTTTACAATCTCCACCCTGCACAATTTTTGTTTATTGATTGTTTTTATTAAATCTAAAACCCAATGCCGGTATTGGGTTTTGTTAGGTATTGATAATACAACTAAATCTATACCATGTTCTGCAATGAACTTTGTGCATTTGGTTAAGAAATTTCCATTCACCCGAATGTGTACATTTTTCCCCTCCTTTTTATTAAGGTTTAAAAACTTAAGATAACCGCAATCCCTGGACACATAAGTATTATCCTTAGAGGACGCACTATCATCCTCTATAAATTCCATTAGGTATACCTTTGCATCTATTCTCTCAGATAGCTGCATGGCATGGACTGAAGCCCAAAAATTTGGTTCTTTGGAAAATATGGGGACCAGTATACGTTTCATGACATATATCTAGCATATTTTGTTCCAAAAAAATAACATACTGTAGTTATTGATTTTTTGTAAAATAGCGGTATATATTAGAATATAAAGATTGTTTCATTTTGAAAAAAAGTTAATTTTATTAACAGTAAATTGATTCAATAAAAAAAGGTGAGTTTTATTTACACATAAAATTATTTGAAGGGTTAAATTTTAAAGGTTAACAAATGGTTTGATTTGTTTCATTTTGAAAAGGAATATCAATTGTTAGAGATTGTATTTTTTCATTTTTCTCCAAAGGGTGGTTCTTGGTAGTTTTAGGATTGCTGCAGCTGCTTTTTTATCATATGCTGTAAATTCCAGAACCCTTTTTATGTGATTTTTTTCTACTTCTTCAATGGATAAAAATAAGTTAGCGGATACATTGGTAAAATTTAGGTTGGTTATATCTCCAGGCAGGTGTTCTGTTTTTATTTCTTTTCCATCGCACAGGGCAACTGCCCTTTGAATTATGTTTTCCAGCTCTCTAACATTCCCAGGAAAATCATATTTTAAGAGCACTGACATTGCCCTATTGGATATGCTTTTTACTTCCTTATCAAATTGGCTGTTATACTTTGAAATAAAATGTGAAATAAGGATTGGAATGTCTTCTACTCGTTCATTTAATTTGGGCAATGCGATATTTACAACATTTAGTCTGAAATAAAGGTCTTCTCTAAACAGATTTTTTTTTACCAATGTTTTAAGATCCCTGTTTGTGGCTGCAATTATCCTGATATCCAACTCAATTGGTCTGTTTGCTCCCAATCTGAAAATTTTTTTTTTCTTCAATTACTTTTAAGAGTTTTACCTGTAGGGAAAGCGGCATCTCTCCAATTTCATCTAGAAACAGAGTCCCTTTTTGTGCAGCTTCAATTAATCCAATTTTTCTGGAATTCGCTCCTGTAAACGCCTCTTTTTCATGTCCAAAGAGCTCATTTGTTATTAGTTCTTCAGAAAAGCCGCCGCAATTTATGGATATAAATGGTCCCTTACATCTTTTACTAAGACTGTGTATGGCCCTGGCAGCCATTTCTTTTCCAGTTCCGGTTTCTCCTTCTATTAATACGTTGCAATCAAGTGGGGCAATTTTTTTTATTACATTGGTGACGTCTCTCATTTTTGAGCAATTAGCTATAAATGAGTCAAAGGGGCTTTTATTTCTTTGTTCCAGCACTTTTTTTAGCTTTATATTTTCTTTTTTTAAAAGTATTTTTTCTAGGGTATTGTTTAGGGTCAAAAATAATTTGTCTTTATTTAGAGGCTTTTCTAAGTAGTCGTTTGCACCACTTTTTATTGCTTTAACAGCAGTCTCCACTGTAGCATGTCCTGTTACAATTATAACTTCTATGTGGGGTCTTAATTTTTTCAGGTAATTTAATACCTTGAGTCCATCTAAATCTGGTAGATTTAGATCCAAAAGGAGCAGGTCGAAATTATTAGTTTTAATTGACGAGAGAAATTCCTGACCACTTACATATGTATGGACCTTAAGACCAAAATTTTTTTCTAAAATGGATTTTACCCTTTTTAGGAAGATAGGTTCATCGTCAACTACTGCAGTAACTACTGAAGAAAAGTCCCTTTTCATAAATTATTCGTTTAATTGTTGGGATTGAATGGGGAGGTAAACAAAGAATGTAGTCCCTTCTCCTTGTTTGCTCTTTACCTCTATGTGACCCCCATGTTTTTTCACTATTCCATACGCAATGGAAAGTCCAAGTCCAGTGCCTTTACCCACGGGCTTTGTGGAAAAGAAGGGGTCAAATATCCTATCAAGAACTTCGGGTGGCATTCCCATTCCACTGTCTTCCACACCAATTTCTATATATCCTTGCTTTTCCCTTGCCGTGATCTTGAGATAACCACCATCAGGCATTGCCTGTATAGCATTTAAAAAAAGGTTTATAAAAACTTGCTTTAAGTTGTCTTCGTTCCCTTTTATCTTGGGAAGATTAGGGGGGATATCCATTATTAATTGGATATCAGATATCATTAATTGATTTTTGACCAGTTTTATAGTGGAATCAATTAGTGTTTTAATGTCAATTAATTCTGTTATGTCTGTTTTCTTTCGTCTTGAGAAATCCAATAGGTTTTGAACAACAGAGCTTGCCCTTCTGGATTCATCCACAATTTCCTTTAACATTTCTTCTGCTTCTTGTTTGGAAAGTTCGCCCCAATCTTCTAAAAGGGCCTCTGCTGTGAGTGAAATATTGTTTAAGGGATTGTTTAGTTCATGGGCAATACCAGAGACTAGAGTTCCAACTGCAGAGAGCTTTTTTGCCTGTAAAAGGGCATTTTGTCTCTCCTCCAGCTCCCTAATCATCCTGTTAAATGCATTAATAATAAGTGAAAAAGATGAAGTTTGCTGTGCATTTTCTGGAATATATGTAAAATCACCTTTGGATATCCTTTCTGTAGTTTTTTGGATAAATGAAATTTGTTTTAAAATTGTATGAGTTAATACAATTAAGAGTATAATTAAAGTTCCACCAAATAGAAACATCAGTATAGAAGGTACAAAAAGGATTTTATTTAGCGTTCTTTCTACATGTTTTTTGTTTAGATTTAGAAGTTTTTCTGCAAATATAAGCATATTGTGTCCATGTTTTCTTATGTCATTTAAATCTACCTTGTTTTTTTGTTTTGCTATTACAATTAGATGTTCATAGGTAGTGAGGTCATTTTCAAATTTTTTAAAATCATATGATAGTTCTTTAAAAATCTCTCTAAATGAATCTTGGGATTCAATATCGTTTATCTCTGATTTTATTTTTTTTAAATATAAAAGTACCTCATTTAAGTCCTTTTTATCTATGTAATAGACAAAGTTTTTTTCGTATCTTCTGAGCTCAAGTACATTTTCCATAAAATCATGGGTCCTCTCCAGCATGGCTAGTTGTTTTTTAAAAAAACTAATGTTGTACATATAGCCAATTATATGGATTATTAGAAATGCAGTGGCAGTGGCTGTGAATAGGAGGATTTTTATTCTGAGATCTTTCATCTTCTTGCTTTAACCTATTAAAATTTTACTCCTTTGAAGTAGATATTTCCTAATATGGTAGTAGTTAATTTATGCTAGCAAAAGAAGTAATGGTTTTGTCAAGCCCAAAAAATAGACATGAATTTAGGTTGATAGTTTTTTTGGGGGGGATTCTAACCCCCTTTTTTTTGTATTAATGTCCCCCTGAGCCAAGGATACCAGATGCAGCAAGTAGGAGTACCAGAATTTCAAAAATGGCAATAAAAGTATATACCATGTCACCCCTTTTAAAATAAGCAAAGGCCAATGTAAAATAGCCAACAATGGTTAAGAGCCCTAATAAAGCGATTCCAATAAAATTTATGAAATCCCCTTTACCTAACAAATGAACCCAACTCCATCCCTGGTGTATATTGAGTTTTTCCATGAACTGTCCAGATGGAAGGTGCCACATCTTTTGTAGGGTGTCCATTGGTACAAAGGGATCCATAATAGTAGATAGGTATAAAAAGTAGGTTATACACATAATGGCTATGCCACCCCAACAGCCAAAAAATAAGATCTCTGCATATATATTTTGTTCTTTTGGCACTCTAATCCTGTTTTGCATATCATACCCTCCAGGTTAATTTTAATGTCCAAGTCCCTTTAAAAGAGCCTTACCTCCTGAAAATATAAGTACTCCGATTACAAGATATCTGATTAGGGTTGGTTTGGCCTTGGCAAGGATTTGAACTCCAATAATTGAGCCTAACATTAGACCAATAATAGATGGAATGGCAATCAAGGGAATTACACATCCCCTGTTTAAGTATACCCATGCAGCAGATGTATCTGTGATGGACAAAAGGAATTTACTTGTTGCTACAGATATCTTTAAGGGTACACCCATGACCAAATTTAACACCGGTACATTGGCCCAACCTGCCCCAAGTCCAAACATCCCAGCAACAGTACCAATGACAATGAATAAAAGGAGCCCAACTAACGTGTTTTTGGCCCTCCACTGGACTACCTTACCTGTTGCTTCCTCTAGGTATGCGCCCTCAAGCCCCAGGGCAAGGCCAATTGCGTCTTGCTTTGTGACTACAGGATATTCCACGTTTTTTGATGTCAAAAGTAATATTGAAATTAATAAGATTGTTGAACCTAAAAGGATTTGAACAATGTTTGTTGGCAATGAGAGTCCCAAAAATGCACCAAAAATAGCACAGGTAGAGGCTATAAGTGCAACAGGAAGTGCAAGTCGTAGGTTAGCTAGGTTTCTTTTAAGTAAGCCAGGACCAGCAGCCAAGGCACCTGCAAGTGCAACAAATAGACCTGCGCCCCTTACAAAATCCAGATGAAAAGGGAAAAATGCAGATACCAAAGGAACATACAATACTCCTCCACCAACCCCAGCAAGCACTGCTAAAATTCCTAAAACAAAGCAGAAAACAAATAAAATTGATGGCCAATACCACCAGGGTTTTACAGAAGATTCCACAGCCCCAAGGACATCTTCGTTAACTTGTGCCTGTAGATCGGGACATAATAATAAAAAACAAAAACCCAATAAATAATACATAACAATTGGTTTTATTAATGTAATTTTCATATGTTTTACACCTCCCATATTTTTATTTTTTCTTTTGATTTTTTATTTGTGAAAAAAAGAACAAATAAAGATAAATGTTTGTTCTTTTTTTTATTTGCCACTAACTACGGCCTTTTTGTTTGTCAATAAAAAAATAGCGTTTTTCTATAAAAAATAGCAACATATACTAAACGATGTTTATGTTTGTGATAATGTATGAGTGAGAGTTGAGGTTCTACGGTTTTTTTAATCTACAAATATTTTATCTAGTATTTCAGGTAGTTCTCTGACAAATACTATTTTAATGCCCTTAATTATGCTATTTGGGAAAGATGAAAAATCTATTTTGTTTTTTTCAGGAAAGATTACTGTTTTCACCCCTGTTAGTTTTGCTGCAAGGAGTTTTTCCCTTATGCCTCCAACAGGAAGGATACGTCCTGAAAGGGTAATTTCTCCACTAAGGGCTATATCCCTTTTACATTTTTTGTTTGAGATAAGTGAGATAAGTGCTGCAAAGATGGGAAGTCCTGCAGATGGTCCATCCTTGGGGATTGCCCCTTCTGGGACATGTATATGTATATCGTGGGATTTAAAAAAATCAGGGGACAATTTAAATATTTCTATATTTGATTTTATAAAGCTCAATGCTGCCTGTGCAGATTCCTTCAATACATTTCCCAGTGACCCTGTTAGGATCAGTTTATCTGTACCAGCCATCTTTGTGGCCTCTATAAATAGTATTTCTCCTCCAAAGGGAGTCCATGCAAGTGCAGTGGATACCCCAACTCTGTCTTTTACATCTAACATGGTTGGTTTAAATTTTGGAGGTCCCAGGAGTTTTTCCACATTCCCTTGATCAATTATTATGGGTGATGTACCTTTGTTTTTTTGCTCCAAGATATTTCTGGCTGTCTTTCTGCAAATAGATGATATTTGTCTTTGTAAGTTTCTTAGTCCTGACTCTTTAGTGTATTCTGAAACAATCTTTTTAATTGCCTGGTCCTTAAAATGGATTTCATATTTTCCAAGACCATTTTCAGCGATTTCTCTTGGTATTAGATGTCTTTTCGCTATTTCAACCTTTTCTTCTTCTAAATAGCCTGGCACCCATATTATTTCCAGACGATCCAGTAGTGGAGGAGGTATTGTGTCTGTGGTGTTGGCTGTGGCTATGAACATTACCCTGGATAGGTCAAAGGGTATGTCTAGGTAATGGTCAACGTAATTTTTGTTTTGTTCAGGGTCCAATATTTCAAGAAAAGGAGCTGATGGGTCTCCTTTAAAGTCCTGTCCTATTTTGTCTATTTCATCTAACATAAATACTGGATTTTTTGAACCAGCACGCCTTATTTCCTGAATTATCCTTCCTGGTAGAGCTCCAACATAACTTCTTCTGTGGCCCCTAATTTGGGCTTCATCTTTGATTCCAGCAAGGGACATTCTAATAAATTTCCTTCCCATGCTCCTGGCAATGGAGGTTCCAAGGGATGTTTTCCCTGTACCAGGTGGCCCAACAAAGCAGAGAATTGGACCTTTGCCCTCAAACTGAATCCTCTGATTTTCCAGTGCATTTTTCACAGTGGATATAATTTCTTCAAGTTTTAGGGGTTTTGATAAGAATTGAAAAGAGCCCTTTTTCATGGCATCAACTGCAGCATTAACCGTGGCATAACCAGTAATAATTATCACTTCAGTGGCAGGATGGTTTTTTTTTGCCTTTTCAAGGACAGATAGCCCATCAACCTCCTGCATCTTGAGATCAGTTATTATTACATGGAAATTGTGTTGAGACAAAAGGGATAAAGCCTCTTTTCCACTTAGTGCTGCATGGACTTCATACCCCTCTTTCTCAAAGACATGTTTTAAATTCATACAGGTTAATTTTTCATCGTCCACAACCAATATCTTGAACTTCCTCTGGTTTTTCAAAATCCTAACTGCAATGTGTTCAAGTATCCTGTCCTTTATATCTTGAAGTCCATAATGCTCCTCATCCAATATCTCTGCTGCCCTATTAATGTCCAGATTGTCTTTGGTCATTGTGTTCCAAGGAAGAGATAATAAATAGTCAATATAATTAATTCCAATGGTGTATTCAGCCGAGGATTCTGATATGTATTTTATCCTGTCAAGCTCTTTTAATGCCACTTTCTCAATACTTTCAGGAAGGTTTTTATCCATTATTTCCGCCCTAAGCCTTGAGAGCTCGTCTAAATTTTCCTCATTTGGTTCTTTTTGAGATTTGTTTTTTTCACTCTTTTTAAAAAAAATCATAAACGCTCCAGGGCCTTGGAATCTTTAAAATGGCTTTTTCAAATAAACCTATAGATGAGCTTTAAATAAAAGTGAAGTGTTGAAAAATGAAATATAAACTCCTTAAAAATATCCTGGGGGCTTAATTACTTGAATCCATTTAAAAATGGATATTTTCAATATTGTTTTATGTTGCTTTATGAAACATATTTTGTTTTGTCTTTTTTGTAAATTTTTTTTATTTTCAGTCTATTAGAGATATGGCATCAATGTTGCTCGATAAATTTTAAAGGCAAACAAAAGGAGATATAAAATGTTGCAAAAAGAAACTATACTTAGGAAATTAGAGAGGATAATGATGGCAGTAACCTTTGCTGAGGCCAATTTAAGGGATATGGCTCTTAGTTTTTTAAAACAAGACAAGAGGGGTATTAGGGAAGAGAACAAGGAAAGGGTTAAGACTAAAAGGGACAGGGATGAATTGAGGTTGTAATTTAAAGGGGGGAAGACATGAAGAAGATATTGTTGGCCTCCTACGGTCTGTCTCCAGATTCTGATGCTGTTTATTACACACTGGATCTTGCCAAACAGCTTAATTCAGAGGTGGAGTTTTTTGAAGTGGTGCCCAAAAAAAGGAGTAAAGGGTCCATTAAGACCCTTGGTCCACTTAAATTACTTAAGTCCTTTATGGAAGATGCAATGGTGGCAGTTACCTATGCAGAACACAAGGAGCACGACGTGGCAAAAGGCATAGCAGAAGAGGCAATGGAAAACTTAAAGCCTTTTTTGTCTAGGATTAAAAAATCAGGCTTAAAGGTGGATCTTGTATTAAGGGTTGGGGATTTTGTGAAAGAGGTTATCTCCCATGTGAGGGAGAGGAAGGAAATAATATTAGCTGTAATTGCCGTGGGAAAAAAACAGAGAAAAGTAATTTTGGACAGGCTAAGAAAAGATATGGATATCCCAATTATAGTTATAGAAACCTAAATCCAGGGGGTTATATATGGGGATTTTTGACAAACTCAAAAAAAGGGCGAAAAAGACAAAGGATGAAATTACAAAATATCAAGATGCCATAGCATTTGCTGAGGAAGGAGAATATGATGATGCAGTTAAATTTATAGAAGAAACCAGTTCAGGTGGTGAGATTCAACCTAGACTGCTGGTGGTTGGTAATGGGAATATGTTTTCCCCATGTGTTGTGGATTATTCAATAGATATGGCAAAAAGGCTTGAATATCAGATTGTTGCACTTAATGCAGCACCAATTGGAGATGAATTGCCAGTAAAAAGCCTAGAGAGGAAAAGATTGAGAGACGAATTTTTAACAGAATGTGAAAAAAATATACTGCAGTTTAAAAATAGGGCAGAAAAAGAGGGGATAGAATTCTCTCATGTTGTAAAGTTCTTAGATAAAGAGGATGCCCTACAAGAGATTAAAAGAGAGATTCCAGGAATTGAATTTGTAATATCTGATAGTGAAAGGGAATTCGTGGCTCCACAGGATGAGAAAAGGCCTGGACAAAGGCCAAGTGTTTGCGTCTATTCAATTGTATAGAAAATGTAATTGGAGGTCATCTAAATGGGCATTACCTTTGTTTTAAAACTTACCCTCATAGCAGTAGTATTTGGATTTTGCTATGTATTTAGGCATGAAAACAAAAATGGTTAGTTGTCTATAAAATTAGAATTTATCTTGCAGTATGGAAATTAGGTCCCCTACCCATAAGGGGGCTTTTTGCGTATTTTATTTCCCAAAAATAAAATTTTAGGAGGATGGCATGACACCAGATATGATACTTACCATGGTAGTGCTTGCATTTGTCATAGTATTATTTGTTTTTGAGTGGGTTAGGGTTGATGTAGTGGGAATAATGATGATGGTCCTGCTTCCACTACTTGGTCTGGTAACTGCAAAGGAGGCCTTTGTTGGTCTTAGTTCCAATGCAGTGTGTTCAATTATAGCGGTAATAATAATTGGTGCTGGTTTAGATAAAACTGGAGTAATGAACAAGGTTGCAAGTCCTATAATAAAACTTGCTGGAAATAGCGAGAAAAGAATAATTACACTGATTTCTGGTACAGTTGGAATTATCTCGTCTATGATGCAAAATATCGGTGCAGCAGCTCTATTTCTTCCTGCTGCCCAGAGAATTGCTAAAAGGACTGGTGTTCCAATATCAAGGATACTAATGCCCATGGGATTTTGTGCAATAATAGGTGGTACCTTGACCCTGGTTGGTGCAAGCCCAACAATACTTTTAAATGATTTGATGGTGCTAAATGGGGAGAAGCTAAAGCCTTTTGGGCTGTTTACCCAGACACCAATAGGTGTTTGTCTTTTGGCCTCAGCTATTATCTATTTTGCATTTTTTGGGAAATATATCTTACCTGCAGGTGGGGGACAGTCTGATAAAGGGATTTCAGATCTGCTCATGGAGGCCTATAAAGGTCTCGAAAGTGTTTTTGAGCTGGAGATTCCAAAAACCTTCAGTGGGCCAAAGACACTAGAAGAATTAGCTATCAGGGAAAGATTTTTGGTAACAGTAGTAGGAATATACTTTAGACAAAAAAAGGATAGGACCCTGGTTCCAAGAAGCCATGACAAACTATCTCAGGGGGATACAATTGCAGTTGTTGGAAGAAAGAAAAACGTTGAAATCATGGCAAAGGAACTAAATTTTAAGTTAAAGGACCAATTAGAGGTATTTGCAGAGGATTTGGCCAGGACAAATGCAGGGCTTGCTGAAACCATTGTATCTCCAAGATCTGAACTCATAGGAAAGACACTAAGTGAAGTAAATTTCAAAGAACTTTTTGGAGTAAACCCTGTGGCCCTTTTTAAGGGCAATAAAATATTTTATTCAGGACTTACTAATATCAAACTGAGTATGGGTGATACCCTTCTTTTATTTGGTCCATGGGCAAGGTTCCATATATTAAGAAATAGGCCCCAACCAAGGCCCCTTAGTTTTGCCTCTCCATTGGAGGGTGAAATATTAAAGCCCCAAAAGGCAAAATGGGCTATTTTTTGGTTGGTTTTAGCCCTATCTCAGATAATATTTTTCAAGGTAAAACTTTCCGTAGCCCTAATGTCTGGGGCCCTTGGAATGATAATAACCGGAGTGTTAACAGTTGATGAGGCCTATCAATCTGTGGATTGGATGACAGTATTTTTGCTTGCAGGTTTAATTCCGCTTGGAATTGCATTTGAGAAAACAGGAACTGCATCTTTTATAGCCCATAATATTTTAGCAATTATAGGTAAACCCTCACCCATAGTCCTGCTTGCAGTGGTAGGGCTATTAACTTCCTTTTTTACCTTGGTTATATCAAATGTAGGTGCAACAGTTTTGTTGGTTCCCCTTTGTATGAATATGGCAGTTATGGCAGGTGGTGATCCTAGGATGGCAGCCCTGGTTGTTGGATTGTCTGCTTCAAACACATTTGTACTTCCAACCCATCAGGTAAATGCACTGGTGATGAGACCAGGGGGCTATCGCACAGTGGATTACGCAAAGGCAGGTGCAGTTATGACTGTGTTATTTCTTGTAGTGGAGCTGTCAGTTATATACTTTTTCTATGGGATAAATTGATCTTGTTTTTTGGGCACTGTTTGCCCCTATCCCATAAATAAAAAGTAAAGAAGGAGATATCATATGGCAATTATCACCATTTCAAGGGGGAGCTATAGTTTTGGTAAAATGATAGCAGAGAGGGTTGCTGATATATTAAGTTACAGATGTATGAGTAGAGAAGTTTTAGTTGAAACCGCTTCTAAAAACCACATTAAAGAAAAAGAGTTATTTAAGGCATTGCATGACTCACCATCTTTTTTTGAAAATAAGAAAAACAGGGAAAAGTATTTAAATATGATAAAGGCAACACTTATAGAACATGCAATTGATGATAATCTAATATATCACGGAAATGCTGGACACTTTTTACTCCCAAATGTTGCATGTTTGCTTAGGGTTCGCCTGGTCGCCAATTTAGATGAGAGGGTAGCCCTTTTAATGAAATTAAAAAATATAAATGAGAGTGATGCAAAAAAAGAGATAGAAAGGGAAGATAAACAGAGATATCAGTGGACCCAAATGCTTTACAAAGAGGATTTAAATTCACCATTTTTATACGATATAATCCTTCATATTGAAAAAATTGACGTTAATCAGGCGTGTGAGATAATAAATGGTATTGTGTGCCAGGGCAGGTTTAATATGACAGATAATTGTAAGAAAAAACTTATAGATGAGTACATATTAACCAGGGCAAAGATTCTTTTGTTTAAAGAAAATATAGAGCATATGTTGGTTGAAGATGGAATATTGAAAATAAAGATTGGACCAACAAAGATCAAAAAGACATCACCTATACCACCAAAGCTAGAGAAGAGTATTAATGCGGAATTAAATGATGAAACCAAGATATGGATTTATAATATGGTAAAAAATATTAATTACTTAAAAGATGTGATGTTTTTGGCCTGAATTATGGGGGCATTTTTCATTATGAAAGTAAGTATCAGAAAAAAGATTATTATCACTTTTTTGATATTATTTGTCATATTGAGTAGTATCTGTATTTTGGGATTTTATAATTATAATAAATTAAATCAAAAGATGGGGATTTTGGACAAAAAAAGAGAACTACTCAATTATATATTAGAAGCAAGGAGGTATGAGAAGAACTTTTTTATTAATAAGGACAAAAAGAATCTCATTCAAGCAATTCAATTCCTGAAAAAATCTGATGCACTCCTTGTAACAATATCAAGAGAGTATAGTGAAAAAAGCCCTCCTAATAATATTCAGGAACACATAAGCCTCCTTAGGGATTATAAGGAGGCTTTAGTTTTGCTTTTAAAGAAAATGGAATTGTCTTCTGAGATTGGGGTAGAGGAAGTAGAAATAGTTAGAAAAAAAGGATACTATTTAACTAGTGTCATGGAAAATGCCATTAAAAGAGAAAAAGGCGCTGTTAAAAAATTAGTGGAACAGTCAAGGATGTATTTGTATTTCACCCTAATTATAATGATAGGGGCCACTTTAATTATCTTAATATTTTTACTAATTAATGTTAACAGGCCGTTAAAACAAATTGAAAAGGCAATAAAGAGAATAATCAGTGGAGATTATGAGTCCATACCGCAGATAAAGACTGGTGATGAGTTTGAGCGTCTTACCCAGAGTTTAAATAAACTTCTCTTAGAGATGAAAAAAAGGAGTGAACAATTGGTTCAGAGTGAGAAGATGGCAGCACTTGGGACACTCACATCAGGAGTTGCTCATGAGTTAAATAATCCTTTAAACAATATATCCACATCACTTCAAATAGTTTTAGAAGAATTAGAGGAAGGAGACATTGATTACCAAAGAAACCTTTTAGGGGAATCCCTTGCCCAGGTGGACAGGGCACAGGACATTGTGAAGAGTTTGCTTGAATTTTCAAGGGAGACCACTTTTAGCACAAGTAGGGAAAATATATTTGATCTGGTTAAGAATACATTAAAATTAGTACAAGGTGAAGTTCCGTCAAGCGTTGATATTTTTGTTGAGGTACCAGAAGATATTGAGGCAGTGGTTGACCCAAGGAGGATACAACAGGTATTTTTGAATCTTATCTTAAATGCAATCCAGGCAATGGGAAAACATGGGGGGAAAATATTTATCAGGGCTAAGAGAGATAAAGAAAGAGGGGGTGTGGTCATAGAAGTTGAAGATAATGGCCCAGGTATTCCAGAGTACGTCCTTCCGAAAATATTTGATCCCTTTTTCACCACAAAGGAGGTGGGAAGGGGATCAGGCCTTGGCCTTTCTGTATCTCAGGGGATAATAGCAAAACATGGGGGAGACATATCAGTTACCAGTGAAGTAGGTAAAGGGACTTGTTTTAGAATATTTTTGCCAGATCAGGTAAATAATTAACCTGTTTTTATCTCAAAAAAATTGGGGAAATTGTGATTATGGAACCAAGAGAGTTTAAAATTTTGGTAGTAGAAGATGAGGACATAGCAAGAAAAAATTTGCATAGGATACTTTCAAAACAAGGATATCTTGTAGAGAGTGTAGTCAGTGGGCATAAGGCAATTGAGCTATTGGACAAAAGAGAATTTGATCTAGTTGTAACAGATCTTAAAATGGAAGGCATAGATGGCATGGATGTGTTAAAATATGTAAAATCAAAGAGTCCCCATACAGAAGTGATAATGATTACAGGTTACGCCACTGTGGACTCTGCTGTGGAAGCAATGAAGCAAGGTGCCTTTCACTACATAGCAAAACCCTATAAACTTGATGAGGTAAGGGGAATAGTGAAACAGGCCCTCATAAAAAGGGGACTACAGCTTGAGAACCTTGAACTCAAAAAAAAGCTGGCACAAAAGAAATCATCTGTAGAGCTCATAGGAAAATCAAAGTCCTTTGGGCAGGTAATAAGTCTTGCAAAGCAGGTGGCCCCCACAGATGCAAATGTATTGATTTTAGGGGAATCTGGAACTGGAAAAGAGGTTTTGGCAAAATATATACATGCAATGAGTAAAAGGGCCAACAAAAAATTTGTGGCATTTAACTGCGGGGCATTAACTGAAGAATTAATTGCAAATGAGCTTTTTGGGCATGAAAAAGGGGCATTTACCGGGGCAGATGCCTTAAAAAAGGGACTTATTGAGGTTGCCCATGGGGGTACCCTTTTTTTGGACGAAATTGGGGATATGCCCATGATGATGCAGGTAAAGTTGCTCAGGGCTATCCAGGAAAAGGAAATTTTAAGGGTAGGGGGGACAGATCCAGTTAAAGTAGATGTGAGATTTATTGCAGCAACCCATAGGGATCTCCATATGGAGGTTGAAAGGGGAAATTTTAGACAGGACCTCTATTACAGATTAAATGTGGTCTCCATAAAACTCCCTCCCCTTGTCCAGAGGAAGGAAGACATACCATTGCTGGTGAACTATTTTATCAAGAAAAAGTCAAGAGAGATGGAAAAAGAGGTAAAATCTATCTCTAAGGAGGCCATGGATGTATTGCTCGGCTATTCATGGCCTGGAAATGTGAGGGAACTTGAAAACATAATTGAGAGGGCAGTTGCCCTGGTAACTGGTCCTGAGATTACTTTAGATCAACTTCCTGAATATCTTCAGATGTACGAAGTACGCACCTTTAGAAGGGATCCATCAAATATACCAACACTGGAAGAGGTTGAGAAGGACTATATATTCTGGGTATTGGAGCAATGTGGAGGAAACAGATCAAAGGCAGCAAAGATAATTGGCATTGATCGTGTTTCCCTCTGGAGAAAATTAAAAAAATGGGCATAGCATCTTAATTATTCCGCTGGTAACCTCTCAATATCCAGTGTCAAGATTATAGTCTCTGGGTCATTTGGATCTGACTTGATTTTAAATCCAAGTTTTTTGGCAAGTGCCTGCATGGCCTTATTGTCTCTTAAGGTATAGGCCATGAGAATCTTTGTTCCCCTCATCTTGCAGTATCTGATCATTTTATCCAAGAGGATAGTGCCAAGTCCCTTTAATTTTAAATCAGTTCTAACCACTATGGCAAACTCAGCAGTGGTATTGTCAGGATCAAAATATGCACGAACCTCACCTATGGTCTCCCCTTTGTCTTCACCTTCTGTTAAATTAATGGCAATAAAGGCCATTTCCCTGTCATAGTCTATTTGGGTTAAGTGGGCCAGTTGTGAATGGGTAAACTCGTGCACAAATGCGAAAAATCTCATCCTTATATCATATTCTGAGAGTTTATCCATAAATCTTTTGTGTTTTTCTTCATCTTCAGGTCTAATTGGCCTTATGTGGACATTAAGGCCTGAGGGGAGTGATATAAATTCCTCTAAATACTCTGGATATGGTCTGATGACAAGTCTTGCTGCACCTGTTATGTTTGTTTCAGAGATCCTTGCACTTGCATCCAGTGCATAGACCCCAGTGGAATCTGCAATTAGGGGGTTTATGGAGATCTCTTTTAATTGTGGTATATCGATTGTTAGCTGGGACAGTTGAACAAGTGTAAGCCTAATTGCATCTAAATCCACATTGCCCTGGTTGGCGGCCTGTTTTATCATTGTATATATCTTGGTGTGTGTAAGAACTTCCTTTGCAAGGGTCATGTTAAGGGGAGGGAATCCTGCAGCCAGGTCCCTGTTGACATTAATATTATATCCACCCTGTCCAAATATGATAACTGGCCCAAAAACTTCATGATCATATACCCCGGCAAATAGCTCAAATGTATCAGGTTTTCTAAACATCTTTTGCACAATAAATCCATCTATCTTGGCCTCTGGACAGCATTTTATTGTGCGTGTGAGTATTGCTTCTGATGCCTTTTTTAAGTCATCTTCCTTTTCAATGTCCCAGGCCACTGCGCCTATTTCTTGTGGATTTTGGATGTCTGGAGATGAGATTTTTACACACAGGGGATAGCCTATTTCCCTTGCAATCAAGCAAACATCTTCTAAACACTCAACTAGCCTTGTTTCAGGCATTTTTATTGAATACAGGGACAGAACTTCCTTTAACTCGGGCAGAGTTAAGGTCTCTCTTTTTTCCTTTAAGGCGTTTTTAACGATTATTTTTGCTGGTTCTGGATTTGGCGTGAACTCCTTAGGCACAGAATCAGGTGTTTCCATGAGTAGATCCTGATTGCGTTTAAATTTTACCAGATCCATGAAGATCCTAACTGCTTCATCTGGTGTCTCATAGGTTGGAATACCTGATATTGCAAAGATTCTTCTTGCTTCTTTAGGGGCATTTTCCCCCAGCCAAACGGTGAATATATTTTTTCTACTCTGCCCTATGGTGTTGACTATAGCACCTGCAATATCTCTGGAGGATGCAAATGCAGAAGGTACATGGATTACCATTACTGCATCTACATTTTTGTCCTTTAAAATTATTTCAAGTGTTTTTGAATATATTTCACTTGGGGCATGATCAATAATTCTTATGGGATTTTCTCCAAAAAAGGTATCTCCAATCTCCTGTTTTAGTTGTTCCACTGTTTGTTTTTCCAGTTTGGAGAGATTTCCCCCCTGACTTATGAGCAGGTTTTTGGCCATCATGGCAGGTCCGCCTCCATTACTTAAAATGGCCAATTTATCTCCTCTAAGTGGCTTGGATCTGGCAAGGGTTTCCACTGCATTAAAGAGTTCTGCTATTTCAGATACCCTTAACATCCCAGACCTTCTAAAAAGTGCATTATAGATGAGTTCAATATCAACTTCCATTCCATTATAGAGTATTATATTTGAGTCATCCTCGTTCATAGGACCACCTTTTATAACCATCAAAGGTTTGTTCCTAGATGCTGATCTGGCTGCAGATATGAATTTTCTGGGGTTTTTTATCTCTTCAATGTAGAGTAAAATGGATGCAGTATAAGGATCTCCTGCAAGATAATCTATTATTTCATCAAAATTTATATCAAGGGAATCCCCTAATGAAAGAAATGTTGAAAAGCCTATATTTTTTGAATGAGCCCAATCTAATACAGCCATACCAAGTGAATCAGACTGTGAAATAAAGGCTATTTGTCCTGGAGGTACTGTAGTTACACCAAAACTTGCATTTAATCCAATCCGAGGAATCATCATCCCCAAACAATTTGGGCCCAATATCCTCATGGAATATTTCTTTGCTATCTCTAGGCATAATTTATCTAAGGGTCTTCCTTTTTCGTGATATTTGTATAGATCTGTACTCATAATTAAAGCAGTTTTGCCTCCAATTTCCCCTAGCTGCCTTAAATAAGCAGGTATGGTGTTTGGTGGAGTACAAATTATTGCTAGATCTAGAGTAATGGGAAGAGTGGTGAGGTTGGAATACGCTAAAACCCCAGCAATAGCTTTGTATTTAGGGTTAACAGGAAGTATTGGACCTGCAAATCCACCGTTCAGTAAATTCTTCATTACCACGCTACCAATACTCTTAGGCCTGTTTGATGCCCCTATTACTGCAACAGCCTTGGGTCTAAATAGATAATCCAGGTCTTTTAGGCTCATTTTTATATCCCCTTTTTAATAAAGAATCCCTAGATAAATCCTAGAACATTCCTTTAGTTTTATTTTGAGGTAATTATAATATTAAAAAATCCGTTAATAGAGATTCTTACTTTAAAAGAAAAAAAAATCAACTGAAGTTTTAAAAAAAACAAAAAAGGGATTGACAAAAAAAACGTATTGTTGCATAAAATAACCATACTAGAATGAGTAAACCTTGTTTATTAACTTTTAAAACAGGAGGGGAGAGATGGGAGAACAAGAAGTAAAGCATTATGAGGCAAGATGGCAAGAAGAAGAATATTACTATCCTTCACCTGACTTTATTGGTCAAGCAAATTGTACAGACAGCTCAGTTTATGATCGCTTTAGTTTAGACAATTTTCCTGAGTGTTTTAGGGAAATGGCAGAGTTGCTGGACTGGGATAAATATTGGCATACAACTCTGGATACCTCTGATGCGCCTTGCTGGAAGTGGTTTGTTGGAGGTAGAATAAATGCTTGTTACAATTGTGTTGACAGACACCTTGCCAAATACAGAAACAAGGTGGCAATCTATTTTGTTGGTGAACCAGAAGAAGAACGCATCCTGAAGATCACGTATCAAGAATTGTGGAGAAGGGTAAATGAGGTTGCTGCATTACTTAGGGATTTTTGTGGCTTAAAGGCAGGGGACAGAGTCACACTACACCTTCCAATGACACCTGAGCTTCCCATTACCATGCTCGCATGTGCCAGGCTTGGGGTGATACACTCCCAGGTGTTTGCTGGGTTTAGTGGCAAGGCCTGTGGTGAGAGGATAGTTGATTCTGAAAGTGAAGTTTTGATTACAATGGACTCTTATTACAGGGCAGGTAATTTGCTTGACCATAAACAAAAGGCAGATGAGGCAGTAAAAACTGCTGAAGAACAGGGACAAAAGGTAAAGAAGGTTCTAATTTGGCAAAGATATCCAGGCAAGTATTCTGCTAAAACTCCCTTGGTGGAGGGAAGAGACTACATAATGAACGATGTGCTAAAAGACTACTACCACAAGGAAGTTGAACCAGTTTCCATGCCAGCAGATGGCATCCTATTTTTGATGTACACAAGTGGTTCCACAGGAAAGCCAAAAGGGGCTCAGCATTCAATTGGAGGATATCTTGCCTATGTTACCTGGATGTCAAAGGTAATCCAAGACATTCACCCAGAAGATGTTTACTGGTGTATGGCAGATATTGGATGGATTACTGGACACTCCTTTATTGTCTATGGTCCACTGGCCCTTGCTGCATCAACAGTAATATTTGAAGGAACACCTACTTATCCAGATGCAGGTAGGCCCTGGAGGGTCTCAGAAGAACTTGGAATCAATATATTCCATACATCTCCAACAGCCATCAGGGCACTTAGGAAGGCTGGAGGAGACCTGCCACTTAAGTATAATCATTCTTTTAAACATATGACCACAGTGGGTGAACCCATTGAGCCAGAGGTATGGAGATGGTACTACAATGTGGTTGGTAAACAAAAGGCAGTGATTGTGGACACATGGTGGCAGACAGAAACTGGAGGGTTCTTGTGCTCCACTGTACCAGCACTAAAACCAATGAAACCAGGAAGTGCAGGACCAGGGGTACCAGGCATTCATCCAGTGATTTTAGATGACGAGGGAAATGAGATACCCCCAGGATCTGGAAGGGCAGGAAATATCTGTATTAAAAATCCATGGCCAGGTCTCATGCAGACCATCTGGAAGAACAGGCAGAGGTTTGTGGATACCTATTATGCAAAGTACTGCAAAAATCCAGAATCCAAGGATTGGAGAGATTGGCCATATATGGCTGGTGATGCTGCAGTGATTGCTGCTGATGGATATGTGCGGATATTAGGTAGGGTGGATGATGTTATTAATGTTGCAGGTCACAGGCTTGGAACCAAGGAGATTGAGTCTGCTGCACTCACAGTTGAAGAAGTGGCAGAGGCAGCTGTGGTGGCAGTATACGACGAGATTAAGGGAACAGTTCCACATCTGTATGTATCGCTAAAACCTGGATTTGATCCGTCTGATGAAATAGCCAAGAAAATTACAGATGCTGTATCTGATATTGTTGGTAAGATAGCAAAACCATCTGCTGTATTCATTGTTCCTGATATGCCAAAGACAAGGTCTGGAAAGATTATGCGCAGGATTTTGGCTGCAATATCCAATAAGAAAGAAGATCTTGGTGATATTACCACCCTTTCTAATCCTCAAGTAGTTGAGGAAATCAGGAAGATGGTTCAGGGATAGATAATTACAAATAAAATAAAGGAATAAAGGAAAGGCGGCATATTAGCTGCCTTTCCACAAGATGAAAAAGTAGAATAAGAAAAATGGGGAGAGATGAATTAGAGGGAAGAGGTTTGGCTTTGATTTAAGATAAGGCCAAGATGATTTAAATAAAAAATTTAAGGAGGGGGAAGATGAGTGAAGTAAAATTAGGGAATCCAGCAGCAGTGGGTTTAGGTGGATTTGCAATGACCACCTTTATATTGCAATGTCACAATCTTGGATGGGTTGGAATAACGCCTGTTCTATGGTTAGGGCTATTTTATGGTGGTGCAGCTCAAATGATTGCTGGGTATTTTGAGTTTAAAATGGGAAATAATTTTGGGTTTAGTGCCTTTGTTTCATATGGCGCATTTTGGATAGCGTTATGCTTTTTTGTAATCATGGGTACAAATCCAGAATTGGTTAAGGCCTATCCTGTCCTTAAATTGACTGGGAAAGGACTGGGGTATTTTCTTGTGGTATGGACTATTTACACAGCAATTTTGTTTATAGCATCTATGAAACACCATACAGTTCTAGCACTGTTATTTTTGACATTACTCATTGGATTTATTGGATTGGATTTAAAAGAACTTGCTGGCAGCAAGGCCATGGGAACATTTGCCGCCTGGGACTTACTTTTGTGTGCATCTTTGGCATGGTACCTAATGGCACATATAATTTTTGCAGATGTTGGTATTAATTTACCTGTTGGAAAACCCTGGATCAAATAAACATAACATAAAAAAATAATATTTAAAACTACGGCGCTAATCTCATATTAAAAGGGAGGGGGAGAAGTAGAGATTGAGATTAGCGCCATTTCTATTCAAAAGACCTCTCTAATCTCTTTTGCTAAATCTTCAGGTGTAATCTCAGACAGTTCGTTTTTAAGTATCTTCTGTAAGAAATAGTCGTCGGTCCTGTGATGCTTCACTACATTTTGTCTGTTAACTATCTTCATTACACACCTATAATAGGGTGCACTTTCATTTAATGGTCCGCTTAATATGGAGAAATTATAGGTGGATATCTTTTTTGAGTGAAAATATGAAAACACCTTCTCAAGTCCATTACTTAAATCTTTTATATCGTTATCAGTAAACTGGGAGAAATTTTCTTTTTTGGGCCAGATTACCTGGATTTCATTTCTTCCCATTGGCGAATAGGCTGAAATCCAGATACTATTGCCTTTGTCTCCAATATACCTCTGCCCCAATTCTTTTTCAGTTTTAACCAGGTCAAGAAAATAGCATGAACTATTTTTTTCAAAATATTCTCTGGACCTGTCCAAAAGCAATTGATGGTAGGTGGAGGGGACAAAGAAGTTCATAATTTGAAAATGGGGATGGGTCGCACTTGCCCCTGATGGAAACATGAAATTGGCATTTATTGTTGGGTATTTATATTTTTTATCAAGTTCAAATGACTTTTTTAGAAATTTAAAGGCCAATTTTAGGCCATTAAATATCATAGTGGAATCTATTTCCCCTAATTTTTTGAAATGTTCACTGGTGAGCCTAACAACTGCGTGAAATTTGGATAAGGGATATAAATTTGGGAACAACACAGCGTCTTTGTATTTAAGCCTTCCTTCCCCAAAAAACTCTTCTGGATAATAAGGAGTCATTTTCTCGAGGTTTCCATCACACATAAAACAAAATTTTTTACTCTTTTCACCTATTTTATTTAAATATTCATAGTCTGTGTCTGGATAGAGGAGTCCCCTTTTGTTGACCAGATATTCATTTATAATAGACCTATATCCAGTTAAGGGATCTTCTCTAACCTCTAAATTTATTTTAATCTTTTCAAAATTTTTTTTAGGGCTGTGAAATTCTACAGTTTCATTGTATTTTTTAAATTTTATCATGCAAGGCTCCTTTATTTCTACCTTGAAGTTTTTAAATTTAATGCCTACCTTGGCCACAAAAGTTATATTTGAATTTACTTAAAACATTGGGTAATAGCAAGTTAGTTCTTTTTTAGGGGGCATTATGGAAGAAAAAAAGATTTTGTTAATTGACGTTGGAAATACAAGTACCAAGATAGGGCTTGCCATTGGCAATGAAATTGTTTCCACTTATGTGCTGCCCACCACTTTAAAAGAGACTTCTGATACCTTTGGATTTAAGATATTTGCACTGACCAGACACCTTAAGGTCCAGATATCTGAAATAGACCTGTGGATGGTGTCCTCAGTGGTTCCCCCATTAAATGGGATAATCAGGGAAGCTGGAAATAAGTATTCCCTGTGTGATGTTGTCTTTGTTCCAGAAGACCTCTCACTTCCACTTATAAACAGGTATGCAAACCCATACGAAGTTGGATCAGACAGACTTGTAACTGCCTTTGCTGCAAGGGAGCTATTTTCAACACCAGGACTAATTGTAATAGATTTTGGGACTGCTACCACCCTAGAATGTGTGCAAGATAATATCTATTTAGGTGGGCTCATATGTCCTGGAATTTTGTCTTCACTACAGGCCCTTAGCCAAAAGACCGCAAAACTCCCCAAGATTAGCCTGGATGTGGAAGATGGCAAAATGTTAATTGGTAATTCCACAGTAACAAGTATGACCCATGGATTTATATTTGGTTTTGCTGCAATGGTAGATGGTCTTTGCATGGAACTCAGAAATTTTTTATCAGGGGAGATAACTATTGTTGCAACTGGCGGATTTGCTCCTAAAATTAAAGATGTCTGTAAATCCATTAATGAGATAAGACCAGATTTACTCTTAAAAGGGCTTCTTTTGGCTTCTAAGAAAATTGTATAAAATTTTTTTGGCGTAATCCTCAAAGCAGGATTACGCCCATTTCAACTTTTATTTCCAGTAATATTCAGCATTGGTACCCAGCTCTAACTCTATTTCAAGGAGACGATTGTATTTTGCAATCCTCTCACTTCTACAAGCCGAACCAGTCTTTAGGTGTCCGCCATCCATTGCAACAGAAAAATCTGCAAGAAAATCATCTTCGGTTTCACCTGATCTATGGGATATAAAATACCTCCATCCAGCGTCTCTGCACATCCTTATTGCCTCAATAGTTTCAGTAACTGTTCCTATTTGATTTAGCTTAATAAGTGCTGAATTGGCAGTTCCTTCTTCAATTCCCCGTTTAATGTACTTTGTGTTTGTCACAAAGATATCGTCACCCACCACTTCTATCTTATCCCCAAATTCCTTGGTAAATTTTCTAAAACCATTCCAATCTTCTTCAGATAGTGGATCTTCCCACAGTACAATGGGATACTTAGATATCCACTCTTTGGCCATTTCAATTATTTCATCACTTGTCTTTTTGCCTCCACCAGACCACTTTAAATCATATTCTCCAACCCTGTGGGTTGCAAATGAAGAGGCAGCAGAATCAAGGGCAATAGCGATGTGTTCACCAGGTTTGTATCCTGCCTTTTCAATTGCCTGGATGATTAAGTCAAGGGCTTCCTCATTGCTCTTTAAGTTTGGAGCAAATCCTCCTTCGTCGCCAACTGATGTAGCAAGACCTTTTTCTTTTAAGATTTTTTTCAGTATGTGAAAAGTTTCAGATACATACCTCAGTCCTTCGGCAAAAGTAGGGGCACCTACAGGGACTGCCATAAATTCCTGTATGTCAACACTGTTGTCTGCGTGGGCACCACCATTTAAGATGTTCATACATGGAACAGGTATTCTCCTTGAAGTAGTTCCACCAATGTATTTGTATAGGGGAAGTCCACATGACATCGCTGCTGCCCTGCATACTGCCATGGAAACTCCCAATATTGCATTTGCACCCAAATTGGACTTATTTTCTGTACCGTCTAATTCTAACATTATTTTATCTATTCCCAGTTGATTTGTGGGATCAAGCCCAATTAACTTAGGTGCAATCTTGTCATTTACATTTGAAACTGCCTTTAAGACCCCTTTTCCAAGGTATCTTTTTGGATCACCATCCCTAAGCTCCAATGCCTCATTTTCTCCTGTACTTGCTCCTGATGGAACTGAGGCAGATGCCTTTATCCCAGATTCCAATTCAACAAAAACCCTAACAGTTGGATTTCCCCTTGAGTCTAGAATTTCCATCCCCTTTATTGATTTTATCTTATCTACCATAATACACCCCCATTTTTGCAGTTTTAAAAAATATCACCAAAGACAAACTATTTTTTTAAACTAAAACGCTTTGTTTTTCCAGTTTTTTTGTGTAATTTTTTTAGGGCAATGGGTTTGACACCTAAATGGAAACCCTATACAAATTGCCCTTGAACTTAGGTGTAATTAAAGGGGCATTTTATGTTTCAAAGGGAACTTGAGATAATAAATTTTCACGCAACCGAGGGAGCAAGGCTAAGGACATCTTTTTTTGAAGAAAATGCCAGGCTGATAATAGATATAGCTGGTACAATAGCCGCAAGTCTAGTTAAAGGCGGAAAGGTGTTAATTTGTGGAAATGGGGGGAGCGCTTCTGATGCTCAGCACATGGCAGCTGAATTTGTTGGCAGATTCAAGATTGAGCGGCCACCACTTCCTGCCATTGCATTGACAACTGATAGCTCTATCCTTACTTGTATTAGTAATGATTATAGCTTTAGAGATGTATTCAGTAGACAGGTAAAAGGCCTTGGAGTAGAGGGAGATGTCCTTGTAGTCATTAGTACATCTGGTAGGAGCAAAAATATATTAAATGCCATAGATGCAGCAAAGGAAAAGAATATTCAAACTATAGGACTAACTGGAGCAAAAGGAATCAGGTTTGTAGATAGGTGTGACTATGCATTGGTAGTACCAAGTGATTATACTCCTATAATTCAAGAAATCCATATAAGTGCAATACACTTAATATGCGAGTTAGTAGATGTATTTTTGTTTGAAGAAGTGCATAAAATAGATATCTATTCATAATTTAAAAGGAGGTACATCATGCCAATTTATGAGTATGTTTGTTTAGATTGTAATAATAAATTTGAAGAACTTGTATTAAAAAATGATGCAAATGTAAAATGTCCAAAATGTAGCAGCGGAAATACAAAAAAATTGATGTCTACATGTAGGGCAAAAGTTGCTGGTGGTGCTTCTTTAGATAATCTTTCTTCCAGTACTAGTTCTTCTTGTTCTGGTTGTTCTGGTGGGAATTGTTCAACATGTGGTGGTTAAAAAGGATTGGAAGACAAAAATGATTCATAGAATACGTATCGCAACAAGGGGAAGCAAATTAGCTCTTTGGCAGGCCCATTATATTGGTGGATTAATAGAAAAGAAGTATTCCAATATAAAAGTGGAGTATAAGATTGTTAAGACTTCTGGAGATAAAATACTAGATGTTCCACTTGCCAAGATAGGTGGAAAAGGTCTCTTTGTAAAAGAAATAGAAGAAACATTACTTGGAGATGATGCTGATATAGCTGTACATTCAATGAAAGACGTACCATCTATCTTGCCAGAGGGGCTAGAGGTAGACATAATTCCAAGGAGGGAAGAGCCCTTTGACGCCTTTTTATCAGAAAAGTATAGGGACATTGGCTCCCTTCCCAAGGGGGCAATAATTGGAACCAGTAGTTTGAGGAGACAGGCACAGGTAAAAAAAATACGTCCTGATTTAGAAGTTCGTATGCTCAGGGGAAATTTAGATACAAGGGTAAGGAAGTTAAAACAAGGGATGTATGATGCAATAATTATTGCAATAGCTGGTCTAAAACGACTTAATATATGGTGTAAGTATATGGAAGTGCTAACTCCGCCTGATTTTTACCCAGCTGTTGGTCAGGGAGCCCTGGGCATAGAATACAAGAAGGATCGTAAGGATGTTTTAGACACAATATCCTTTTTAAATGACAGTGAGACCAAGATATGTGTGATGGCTGAAAGGGGTTTTTTAGATGAGCTTCAAGGTGGATGTCAGGTTCCAATTGGTGGTTATGCCCAGATAGAAGATAATATGGTGTATCTAAGAGGATTTGTTTCTGATATAGACGGAAAAAGGTTTGTATATGGTGAGAAAAAAGGAAGCATCTCAGATCCAGTAAAGGTTGGGATTGATCTGGGTAGGTATATTCTTAATAATGGAGGTCAGGAGATTTTACAGGAAATTTATGATCAAGGGGTTATAGATATATGAGAAAGCATTTTTTTGCAATATTTGTAATGGTATGGATTTTAGCTTTTAATGTCACTACAAGGGGAGAGGCGGTTGTTTCAATGGATAAATTAAGGGAAAAGATTCATTCTTTTAAGCTTTCAAATGGGATGACATTTGTTGTAATGGAGAGAAAAACTTCTCCAGTGGTAAGTTTTGTTACATTTGTAAAGGTAGGTAGTGTTGATGAAGAAACAGGACACACTGGTATTGCCCATATTTTTGAGCATATGGCATTTAAAGGAACTAAAGATATTGGTACCAAAGATTATGAGAGGGAAAAAGTTTTATTAAAAAAATTAGATGAAGCATATGTAAAATATATAAAGTGTAAAGATCTGAATGGAGATAAAAATAAATGTGGTGTTTTTGAAGATAAGTTTAAAAAGTTTCTCAGGGATGCAAATTCTTTAGTAAAACACAATGAATTTTCAAAGATAATAGAGAAAAACGGTGGAGAAGACCTAAATGCAGGTACATCTACTGACTATACAATTTATTACTGTTCGCTTCCAGCAAATAAAGTAGAATTATGGTTTTTCCTTGAATCTGACAGACTGAAAAATCCAGTATTTAGGGAATTTTATACAGAAAAAGAGGTAATCAGGGAAGAAAGGCGCATGAGAGTTGATACATCTCCAATGGGAAAGCTCATAGAGGCATTTAGATCAGTTGCATTTAGCGCCCATCCCTATGGACATCCTACTATAGGGTGGGATTCAGATATTATTCACACTACCATTAAAGATGTGGAAAAATTCCATAAGAAATTTTATGTGCCACAGAATATAACAATAGCAATAGTGGGAGATGTGGATTTAGATGAAATAAAAAAAATGGCCAATATCTATTTTGGAGAAATTAAAAAAAGACCTGATCCACCCTATGTTTGGACAAAGGAGCCTAAACAGGAAGGAAAAAAAGAGGTTGTTTTGTATGCAGATGCACAGCCCATGTATATTAGGGGTTACCACGTGCCAGGATATGGGAGTAGGGATTATCTTGCATTGGAGCTTTTAGAAGAGATTTTATCCGCAGGCAGGAGTTCAAGGCTCTATGCCCACCTTGTATTGGAAAAAAAATTGGCACTATCTATTTCTGCATTTTATGGATTTCCAGGAGAGAGATATCCATGCCTTTTCGGTATATTTGCTATACCAAATCACGGGGTAAGTCTTGATAAATTGTCCAGGGCAATAGATATGGAACTTGAAGATATTTTAAAGAATGGAGTGAGCAGGGAAGAACTTAATAGGGCTTACACAATAGATGAAGCAAATTTACTCAGGGAAATGGAATCCAATCTTGGGATGGCAAAAGAACTTGCATATGCCCAGTCTATGTATGGTGACTACAATAGGCTATTTTCAGATCTTGAAGCACTAAAATCTGTGAGCTCAAAGGATATCACAGGTGTAATAGAAAAATATTTTGTATCAGGTAATATGGTTGAGGCAAGGTTAATTAATTCAAAAAAACAAAAATAGGGCGTTATATATGAAGAGGGCAATATTAATGGTAATGGTTTTAAGTCTTATGGGTTGTGGGTTTTCAGGCCCTAAAAGATATAGTGAACTAAAGTTTAAAAAGAATATCTCATGGCCAAATTACAAAATTTCCTCTTACCTTGCCAAAAATGGAGTAAAGCTCTTTTTGATAGAAGATCATGAACTACCCATCATTAAGTGTACTATTTTTATAAAAGGTGGGAAATATTCGGTGCCAAAAGGAAAAGAAGGTCTTGAATTTATCCTTGCACAAATGCTCAGGATGGGTGGAACAAAAGAGTATCCAGGGGAAAAACTTGATGTCTTTTTAGAAGATAGGGCTGTTGAATATGACATTGACTTTGATTTCTTAAATGGTGTGGTGGAGATTGATTTATTAAAAAAGGATTTTGATACGGTTATTCCAGTTATTCTTGAGAGTTTATCAAATCCAATATTTACACAGGACAAACTAGAGTTAGCAAAGATGAGACTCTTAACAATAATTTCCAGGAGAAATGACAGACAAGAAGAAGTTGGCATGAGGGAGTTTAAAAGGATTATATATGGAAGGGATTCAGTGTGGGGCCGTCTTCCAACTAAAGATAGTGTGAAAAAAATAACCCTCAAAGATGTGGAGAAGTTTTATAAAAAACTATTTGCAGGATCCAATATGCTCGTGGGAGTTGTAGGAGATTTTGACAAAAATAATATGGAGGAAAAACTAAACGACTTGTTTGCAGTATTTAAAAGGGGCAAAGATATTAAATTTAATTTTCCACAAATTAAGCCAGAGGTTCACCAAAGATATATTATTGATAAACCAGGGTCAAATCAGGCTTTTATAATCTTAGGTCATCTGGGAACTTATCGTCTAAATCCAGATTTCGCAGCCCTTCAGGTCATGAATATGATTTTGAGTGGGGGTTTTTCTGGCAGACTATTTGAGAACATAAGGACTAAAATGGGGCTTGCTTATAGCGTATATGGACATTTTGGAGGAGAGAGATATTATCCAGGACTCTTTTTTGTAGCCCTTAAGACAAAAAATAGTTCTGTTGCCAAAGCTATAGGTGCAGTAATTGATCAGCTTGAAAAGATAAAAGCCCGTGGTGTAACTAAAAAAGAAGTAGTTGACGCAAAAGAACAATTTTTAAATTCTCTGGTTTTTAGATATGACTCTCCCAAAAAAATAATGGATAGAAGGCTTTATTATGAAATAAGAGACATGGAACCAGATTCCTTTAAAAAATTGATTAATGATATAAAGGCAGTGAAAGTGGAAGATGTAAATAGAGTAGCAAAAAAGTATTTGTGCATAAAGGATCTAGATATCTTAGTGGTTGGAGACAAACATGTTCTTATAAATGACCTGGATAAATTGGGAAAATGGAAGGATTGGGTGCTTGAATAAGGTTGCCAAAAACACAGGTGAATTGGTTTTTATTTTTTGGTAAAAAAGTTAAATTTTTTGTTGCTTTTAATCAATTGGTATTAGATTTGTCTTGTAAAATCAGGACAGTTTATGTAGTATAAATAGCAAAATTGGTTCAATGTTGCTTAATTAAATAAGGAGGGTGTAAGTTATGAAAAATAATCAGGAGAGTTATAAAAAGCTCCTTGAGATAGGAAGGCCACCAAATATAAAAAAACTGTTCCCAAACTCGAAGGCCTTGATTGTCAGTGGAAAGGTCATAGATAGGGCCATGCTAAAAAAAGGCAAGGCAATGACCATTGCTGCAAATGGGAGAAACTATTTTGTAATAAGAGGAGCACTACTTGCAGCACAAAGGGCAAATGCTGCAATAATCATGGAAATAGCCAAGTCAGAGTCAACTTATTGTCCCACCAATTTCTGGAATCTGGCAAGAAGGGTAGATGTGCTTTGTAATGAGTTAAATATAACAGTCCCTGTGGCCATCCATGCGGACCATTTTGCAATTAAGGGCAAGGAAGATATAGAAAAGGCCAGAAAACAAATTCCCTCTATGTTTGATTTTGGGATAACTTCAATTGCAATAGATGCATCTCACCTGCCAGATAGGGATAATCTTCTGGCCAATCTAGAACTATCACAATATATTCCCAAATGGGCTGGATATGAGACAGAGGTTGGAGAGATAAAGGGAAAAGAGGGTCTATCAACCCCTGAAGAAGCCCTGTTTTTAATCAAGGGCTTAAATGCACATTCAATATTTCCAGACTGGATTGCACTGAATAATGGTACAACCCATGGTATCCAGGACTCAGATGCTGGAATTCAAGTAGATTTAACAGCTGAGATACACAAGGCCCTGGAGCCATATAAGGTTTCAGGTGCCCAACATGGTACATCTGGAAATAGTACACAGAGATTAAAAGAAATCGCCCAGAAGACAAGGACAACAAAGGCTAATGTTGCAACAGCACTTCAGATGATCTCCTGGGGTGTTCGGGTAAATGACTATGGAAATGCTGAGTTAGATGAAAATGGTGAATTTATAAAAGAAAAGGACAAAGGAGTTAGTGAAGAACTGTGGCAAGAGATGGTTGAATATGCAAAGAAAAATGGCATAAGAGGTGGAAATTATAAAAAATTAAATCTACCATTTGAAACTGCACTTTTATCAGAACCACCTGAGATAAGGGAGAGAATGACCAAAAATGTAGAAGAGTTTGTATATCATCTACTGGTTGATGTTTTCAATGCAAAGGATACTGCTGATATTGCAAAGAAGCTTATTTTAGAAGCAAAAACCTATGATTTAGGGCCAAAGGGAGAAAAAATTGAAGATGAATCTCAGTGGAGCATTGAAAAAATAAAAGCAATGGAGGCCTCTCAAAAACAAGGCAGTGGTGATTATGACGATTAAGAAAGAAAAATGGGGGCCACTACCTTGTAGTGGCCTTTTTCTATTTAAAGGAATTGAATATCTTGGCAGCCATGTAAGCAGCCCCAAATCCATTATCTATATTTAAGACACTAACACCACCTGAACAGGAGTTTAGCATCCCCAGAAGTGCACTGATACCATTAAAACTTGCTCCATATCCAACAGATGTGGGTACAGCCAGTATTGGCTTGCCTGTGAGCCCCCCAATTACACTGGGCAGTGCTCCTTCCATGCCAGCTACCACTATTAAGAGCCTGGCCTGTCTGAGCTTATCTAAGAATGGGAAAATCCTGTGAATTCCAGCCACTCCTACATCTGTTATTAGTCCCACATCTAGATCAAAAAATTTTGCACACAAATAGGCCTCCAATGCAATTGGAAGATCAGAGGCACCAGCTGTTATTACAATAACATCACCTTCTTGTTGCCACGGTGGATCAAGAGAGATTTTTTTTCCCAAAACAAAGGATTTTGGTGAGGAATAATATTTCCCTTTACTGAAAAACTTTTCCAGTTTTTCGCCAATTTCCTTATCTAATTTGGTAACCAATATCTTATCCGCCCCGCTGGAAGATAATATTGTTTCCAGTTGTTCTATACTTTTTCCTTTACCAAAAATAATTTCCCCATGACCAGTCCTGATTTCCCTGTGGGAGTCTATACAAACTCCATTATCAAGCCTTTTGAATGGTAGGTCTTTAAGGTAGTTGTATGCATCTTCAATAGATATATTCCCAACTGACAGGTCCATTAAAATATTTTTGATGTCCAATTTTATTGCTCCTTTTTATTATGATTTTTAAATAATCTTGCCTAAAGATAAATATCCATGTATGATCCCCTCTAAATGTTTAGAGTTTTTTAGTCAACCGTGGACTGGATTAGAGGGTTGCAGCATGTCCATTAAAATTCAAAAGGTTTAAGGGAAATTATAATGGTAGATTCAAACTTTGCCATATCAAAGGCAACAAACCTATTGATATCTAGAAAACCCAAGGAAAAATTAGATGGCTTTTTTGAGTTTCTGGAAAAAAATTTTGGAATAGATGGGGCATGTGTTTTCCTATGGACCCCTGAATACAATATGTTCAGAACATGTGGTCTGGAGTGGGTAAAGGATGATTTTAAAGAGAACTTAAATGAAATCATTTTTTCTCTCTATGGTGAAGATGATATACTATTTTTACCTCTAGATAAGAATAGTTATGCAGATGTAGTGCTCAAACAAAACACTCCTCTCTATGTGAGGGATACAAGTAAATCTCCTTATTGGGGGGATAGTATTAGATATAAAGGAGGAATAAAATCCACATATATTTATCCCCTGATTAACAGAGAGGATATTAAAGTAATTATAGTATTTTTTAGTAGGTACACAGATGGTTTTTCCATGGATTTCATTAAATTTATAAATGAAATATCAGATAAATTATCTTCAATAATTGAGATTATAATACATGAAGAAACCCAAAAAATTACAAAAATAAAACTTCAAAAAGAACTCAAACAAAGGAACTATGAATTAGAGATATTGCTTAATATGTCAAGACAACTGAGTTTTACTTCTACCTATGAAGAAACACTAAAAATTGTAAGTAATTTACTCCATTTTGGTGTAGAATATGATTTCTTTTCAATTTTAATAGTTTCAGATTATATGAAAAAAATATTTATTTATCCCTATCATGTACTAGGCGAAAATTTGATAAAATACATAATTGACAATATGATAAAGGAGATTTCTAGAGATGTTGCAGTAGAAAAAAATGAATTTGATATCTATATTGAGACACCCATGCATAAAAACATAAAATGTGTAAAAGATACTTCTCAACTTTTTCTATTTCCAATAGAGATCAGTCCTGCTGGCATGGATAAGGGGATATTTTGTGTTGGCCGAAGCAGCGGAAGATTTACCAATGAAGAAATCAGGTTTTTGAATCTTGTTGTAACCCAATTAAATATAACCTTCTTAAGGATCATAGAACTCAGGGAAAGGGAGAGATCTATTGTTCAAAATATTTTGTATAATTTTCCAGAAGGAGTTATATTAATTGATGATAATCTAAAGGTATTACTTTTCAATAAGATTGGAGAAGGGTTAATATCTAAATTTGGACAATTTTCAGAAAGAAATCAGTTATTAAAATTCAAAAATATTTTAATTGGAGACCTTATTAGTTCACAAAAAAAAGAAGTAGAGATAGAGGTTGGGAATGGTGAAGATTTGAAGATACTTAAATTAATGGTTCAACCTCTAGATATATCTCATTCATCTCCCACATGGATCATATTGGTCTCAGACGTTACTGAACACAGGACCTTTCAAAGAAAAATACACAGGATGTTAGAGGGGACTGTGTATTCACTTGCATTGGCCATTGAGAGAAGGGATCCATATACTGCTGGACATCAAAAAAATGTTGCCAATCTTGCAGTAGAAATTGGCAAAAAAATGGGATTAGAAGAAGAAACAGTAAATATTTTGTATATGGGTGGACTTCTTCACGACCTGGGAAAGATTGCAATCCCCTCAGAAATACTGACAAAACCGGGTAAATTGACTCCAGAGGAATTCGCCTTAATCAAGACTCACCCCCGGGTGGGATATGAAATTTTAAAGGACGTTGAGTTCGTAGGCCCAATAAAAGAGATGGTCCTGTATCACCATGAAAGACTCAATGGAACAGGGTATCCCAACGGTTTAAAGGGAGACGAGATTCCCCTGGAGGCAAGGATACTTGCTGTGGCAGACGTGGTTGATGCCATATCGTCACACAGGCCCTATAGACCTTCACTGGGAATTGAAACTGCCCTAAAGGAGATAAGAACTTACAGGGGGAAATTATACGACTCAGATGCAGTGGATGCATGTCTATCTATTGATTTTTCAGATTAAGTATGCGAAAGATTGCCCTTTAAAAGAGTTACAAATTAACATGTTGCAGGAAAAATATGGAGAGATTTGTACTATTTATTTCAGAATTAGACGATATAGCTCACTTGATAGATGGTCTCAAGGAAAACCACATACAATTTCATGTGAGCTGTGACCCGCATGAGATAGAAGTCCTGTTAGATAAAAGAAGTCCTGGACTGGTGGTTATTAAAGATGAATTAGAAAAAATAGATCCAGAAGGATTCATAGAAAGGGCAGTAAACAAAGATAATGCTCCCAATGTTGTGGTTTTCTCAGAAAAAGCAGACAGTATAAAGGCAAAAAAATTTTTAGACCTGGGTGTGTTTGATTTTTGGATATCACCAATTGTCCTGGAAAAGGTCCTTGTGTTTTTTAAGGATGACACCACAGATGGGGGGCGGAAAAGAGAAAGGAGACATGGATACATAAAAATTGTTGGTGAGCACAAAAAGATAAGATTGGCCCTGGCCCTTGCAAAAAAGGTGGCTCCTTCTGATGCAACGGTTTTAATCTCTGGGGAGTCTGGTACAGGGAAGGAGCTTATTGCAAAGTACATTCATTTAAACAGTAAAAGGGCAAAAGGTCCCTATGTGGCTGTAAATTGTGCTGCACTTCCTGAAAATCTTTTAGAGAGTGAACTCTTTGGATATGAAAAAGGTGCCTTTACAGGTGCCTATAAATCAAAACCTGGTAAGTTTGAGCTGGCCTCAGGAGGCACAATACTCCTTGATGAGGTCTCCGAGATGAACCTTACCCTGCAGGCCAAACTCCTACGGGTGATTCAGGAAAAGGAAATAGATAGATTGGGAGGACTCCAGCCTATTAAAGTTGACGTTCGGATAATTGCCACAACAAATAGGAACCTAAAGGAGTATGTTGAGCAGGGAAATTTCAGACAAGACCTATATTACAGGTTAAATGTCATCCCAATTCATCTTCCTCCCCTGAGGGAGAGGGGTGATGATGTTATTTTACTTGCCAATTACTTTTTGGAAAAATTCTCATCAGAATACAATATCATAACACCTGGCTTTAGTGATAAGGCTATATTATGGCTAAAAGAATATGAGTGGCCAGGGAATATAAGGGAGTTAGAGAATTTAATTGAGCGGGCAGTGTTAATTGCCCAGGACTCATACATTGAGCCAAGACATTTACTCATGGAGTCTTTAGAAGAAGACCTCCTTGGAGATTTTATTGACAAGGGGTCTTGCAGAGGTGATGGAAGAAGTGAGCAAAGGGACAGATCTGGTGTCAATATAGACAGGATATTACCTTTAGAAGAGCTGGAAAAACAAATGATAATTAAAAGTTTAGAGAAGACCAGGGGGAATAGGACAAGGGCAGCGGAATTACTTGGTATCTCAGTTAGGACACTTAGGAATAAATTAAATAAACTAAGAGAACAGGGAATTACACTGTAAAAGGAGCAAAGAATATGAGATATTTGACTAAAGAAGTGAGTCAGTTTTTAGAGAAAAGTTCCTGGATCAGGAAGATGTTTGAGACAGGTCTTGAGCTAAAAAAGAAGTATGGTGAGGACAAGGTATATGACTTTAGTTTAGGCAATCCAGATCTTCCTCCACCAAAAAAGGTCAAAGAGGCCCTAATGGAGATAGCCAGTTATGCAGATAGACCATATGTTTTTGGCTATATGCCAAATGCAGGGTCCCCTCAGACTAGAGAAAAGCTTGCTAAATATCTATCTCAGGAACAGGGAAGGGAAATTTCAGCCTCAGATGTAATGCTCACCTGTGGTGCTGCTGGTGGGCTCAATTGTCTATTTAGATGTATTTTAGAGGCTGGTGAGGAAATCATCTGTCTGTCTCCCTATTTTGTTGAGTATGGATTCTATTTATCTAACCATAAAGCAAAGGTCAAAGTTGTTGAAACAAAGGATAACTTTGAAATTGACCTTGAAAAAATAGAAGAGGCGCTCTCAGAAAATGTACGTGGAGTTTTAATAAATTCTCCAAATAATCCAACAGGTCAAGTATATAGTGAGTCACAGCTTAAGCAGTTGGGTAATTTACTTACAAAATATTCAGAAAAATTTGAGAGACCAATTTATTTGATTTCAGATGAGCCATATAGGTTCTTGACTTACAATGGACTCAAGTGTCCTTCAGTATTTAAATGTTATAAAAATTCTATAATCGTGAGCTCTTTTTCAAAGAACCTATCCCTTGCTGGTGAGCGTATTGGGTATGTGGCCCTATGTCCTGATCTTCAGGGTAAAGATGAACTCATGAATGGTCTTATCTTTGTAAATAGAATACTTGGTTATGTAAACGCCCCTACAATAGGGCAGAAGATATTAGACTTTGCACTTGGTGAAACTGTAGATATTTCTATTTATGAAAAGAGAAGGGATATCATGGCTAATGTACTCAAAAATGCAGGATATGATTTTCTCATGCCAAAGGGTGGATTTTATTTTTTTCCAAAGTCACCAATACCAGATGAAGTTGAATTTATAAAGATCTTGCAGGAGGAGAGAATTTTGGCAGTACCAGGTTCTGGATTTGGGAGGGGTGGATATTTTAGACTGTCTTTTTGTGTGTCTGAGAAGACAATAGAAAATTCTGCCACGGGTTTTAAGAGGGCCTTTGACAGGGTCATGTCCTAACCCTTTATGATATCAGGAGGTTGACATGCAAGACATAGGATATATTCCTTTATCGCAGGATTTAATAATGATAATTAACTGTTTAAAAAAAGATGATGAGACTATGCAAGATTTTTTAAGGAGGCTAATCGAGAATTTTATTTTTCAAAGAGATATGGAACAGGCTCAAATGGAGAAAATGAGAGAATTGTGGGATAATGAGGAAGATATGATATGGGAGAAAATGATTTAAAATTTGGTGACATCGTTCTGGTAGAAGTTCCATTTACAGATAAACTTGAGACGAAATTAAGGCCGTCATTAGTCTTGTTTGAAGAATTTAATAATGTGGTAATTGCTGGTATTACAAGTAACAGAAAAGTGGAAGGTATTTTAATTCCAAGGAATGAGGGCCTAATAGTAGATAGTGTTTTAAAGTTAAATTATGTTTTTACAGTATCTAAAAATAGAATTAGAAGAAGGTTAACTTCTTTATCAGAAGAAAGGAAGAAAATTGTTTGTCAAAATTTGTTGAGAAGATTTAAAATTTGTATAGAAATTCTTTAAGGTATTTCTTATAGAGTGAACAAATCTGTCTAAGGAGAGTATATTTGACATATTATGACAATTGATTTAAGCAAGTGGGCTTGGGTTTTTAGAACAACAAAGATAAATCTCAAAGTGGGTATTCTATGTTTGACAGTTTATCAGAAAGACTGGATGGAATTTTTTCTAAATTAAAGGGTAAAGGAACCCTTGATGAAAAGAATATTCAGGATGGGTTAAGGGAAGTCAGGCTTGCCCTTTTAGAGGCAGATGTAAACTATAAAGTTGTCAAGGACTTTATAGAAAAGGTCAGGGAGAGGGCAGTTGGTCAGGAAGTATTAAAGAGCCTAACCCCTGGCCAACAAATAGTAAAGATAGTACATGAAGAATTAATAGAACTTTTGGGAGGAGTTGCTGAACCCCTAAATCTCACTAAAATTCCATCTGTCATAATGTTAGTTGGCCTCCAGGGATCTGGTAAGACAACCACAGCTGCAAAGCTTGCCCTTTATTTAAAATCTCAAAAAAAGAAACCATATTTAGTTCCAGCAGACGTATATCGTCCTGCTGCAATTGATCAATTATTTAAACTATCCAAGGAGGTAGATGTCCCTTGCTTTGAATCCACTCCAGATATGGATCCAGTTGAGATAGCAAAAGGGGCAATCTCTACAGCGAGCAAGAATTTTTTAGATGTGGTGATTATAGATACTGCTGGTAGGCTTCATATTGATGAAGTTTTAATGGAAGAGCTTGTTCGAATAAAAAGAGCTGTATTGCCTCAGGAGATCTTGCTTGTTGCTGATGCAATGACTGGTCAGGATGCTGTAAATATTGCCCAGAGCTTCAATGATAGGCTGGATATTACTGGAGTGGTACTGACCAAGTTAGAAGGTGATGCCAGGGGTGGAGCTGCACTATCCATTAGGTCCATTATAAATAAACCAATAAAGTTTGTAGGTGTTGGTGAAAAATTAAAGGATTTAGAAGTATTTCATCCTGATAGGGTGGCATCAAGAATCCTTGGAATGGGAGATGTCTTAACCTTAATTGAAAAGGCAGAAAAGGCATTTGCAGACGAAGATGTTGAGGACTTAGAAGAAAAATTTTTACAGGCAAAGTTTGATTTAGAGGATTTTAGGAGTCAACTAAGAAGAATAAAAAAGTTAGGATCCCTTGAAGGGATTATGAAGCTTATCCCTGGAATGGGTAAGGTAAGGGAGCAACTAAAACAGGCCAAGATGCCTGAGAAGGAACTCAAAAAGGTTGAGGCCATCATAAATTCAATGACCATCCAGGAGAGAAAAAATCCTAAGATTATAAATAATTCCAGGAAAGAGAGAATTGCTAAGGGAAGCGGAACCACTGTTGCTGATGTAAATCAGCTCCTTAAAAATTTTAATCAGATGCAAAAGATGGTGAAGAAGCTTGCTGGAAAGACCAAAAAAAAGGGTATGGTTCCAGGAATGGGTGTAAATCCATTTGGAAATCCATTGGGTGGTGCTGATTCAGGAAATAGCCTGCCAAAAAGTTTTTTTACCAAAAAGAAAAAAGATAGAAAAAAGAAGAAAAAGCAAAAGAAGAGGTCCAAGAGGAAAAAGTAGAAAAATGGTAGTTGGTTGGTGTTGCCTTTTGGTTTGAAAGTGGTTATAATCATAATTCATTATTTTTTTGGGGGGTAGATAAGATATGGCAGTGAAGATCAGGTTAACTAGATTGGGTTCAAAAAAGAGACCATTTTACAGAGTTGTGGCTATTGATAGCTTGCGCAAGAGGGAAGGCAGGGCACTTGACTATCTGGGGTATTATAATCCCATGGTGGATCCAGCAGAAATCAAAATTGATTTAGAAAAGGTTAAGTTCTGGTTTTCTAAGGGTGCGCAGCCAACAGAAACAGTTAAGTCTCTACTTAGGAAGGTTGGTTTTTACAAGGAGAACTAAAATTTTCAAAATTTGGTTTAGTTGTTTTTTGTAATCCTTTTGTTAAATCTCAGATGTAGTTGTGGAGGTAGGTTATGTTCAAAGAATTAGTTGAGTACATTGCAAAGGCTTTGGTCGACAACCCTGATGCAGTACAAGTTACTGAAATTGAAGGGGAACAGACATCGGTAATTGAGCTTAGGGTTGCCAAGGAGGACCTTGGTAAGGTAATTGGAAGACAGGGACGTACTGCTAGAGCAATTAGGACTATCTTGGGGGCAGTATCAACAAAGGTTCAAAAAAGAGTTGTATTGGAGATATTGGAATAGCTTATGAAAAAAGGATCCAGATCCAGATACTTGGTTCTGGGTAGGGTTAGAAAACCCCATGGATTAAAAGGGGAACTCAGTATAGCCAGCTATGCTGATTCCCCTTTAGTTTTTGATAAATTAAAGAGGGTCTTTCTTAAGTTAAATGGAAGAGAAGCTCAAGAATTTTCTGTTTTTAAGGTAAGAGAGCATGGGAAATTTGTTCTCGTTAAGCTAAAGGATGTAAAGGACAGAGACGAGGCTGAAAAATGGCGGGGGGCAAAACTCCTTGCCTTAAGAGAAGACATACCCAAAGAAGATGATGAGGTATTTTTTGCAGATATTATTGGTTGCAGGGTATATTTACCGGACGGTATCTTTGTTGGTATTGTTAAAGATGTGAAAAAATATCCCCAGGAAATATGGGAGATAGTAGATAGGGATGATAATGAAATCCTATTTCCAGCTATAGATGAGTTTGTTATAAAGCTAGATGTGGAAAAGGAAGAAATTATCATTGATCCACCTGCAGGCCTTTTAGAAATATACGGTTTTGAACCATAAAGTCTCATCTTTTTATCTTACCTAAGGCATGATTTTATGCATTTTAATATAATATCCATCTTTCCTGAATTTTTTACCTCTCCCTTAAATACAAGTCTTTTAAAAAAAGCTATTGATAAAAAAATTATTTCTTTTTCTTTTTTTAATCCAAGGGATTTTGCTACCAATGCACACAGAAGTGTTGATGATAGGCCCTATGGTGGTGGTCCTGGTATGGTAATGATGGTAGAACCTCTGTATAAGGCCTTAAAGAACATTAAAGATCCAGGCAAGATGATTTTGCTATCTCCAAGGGGTAAGGTCTTTAATCAAAAAAAGGCAGAGGAGCTCAGTAAACTCACCACTATTACCTTTATTTGTGGGAGGTATGAAGGTATTGACGAGAGAATAGAGGAAATTTTTGATGTTGAGAGGATATCTGTTGGCGACTTTGTTTTAAATGGTGGTGAAGCTGCCTGCCTTTCAATGATTGAAGCAATCTCTAGACTAATTCCAGATTTTATGGGGAAAACAGAATCAACAGAATATGAGAGTTTTTCCTCTTATTTAATTGAACATCCACACTATACCAGACCAGCTGAATTTATGGGGTATAAGGTGCCAGAAGTCCTTTTATCTGGGAACCACAAAGAGATTTATGAGTGGAGAAGGCATAAGTGTCTAATGGAAACATTTAAATATAGACCGGAGTTGCTTACATTAGCAGACCTTACACCCTCGGATTATGCATATCTTAGAGAGAACAAGTCTCTTTTTTTAGGCAGAAATCTCTATGTTGGTCTTGTTCATTATCCTGTATTAAATAAAGATGGAAAAGAGTGTGCTGTTTCCCTAACCAACCTGGATATCCACGATATCGCCAGAGTATGTAAAACTTATTCCATTAACAGGTATTTTTTGATTACCCCAATTGAGGATCAAAAAGATCTTGCCTCTAGGCTTATAAATCACTGGACAAACGGCCCTGGAAAAGGCGCAAATCCAGACAGGGAAATGGCGCTTAAATTGGTCAGGATTGTGGATTCCATTGAAAAGGCTATTGCCCAGATAACAGAATGTACTGGTGTAAAACCCTATATAGTTACAACCAGTGCACGGGATGAAGGGTATCTTAGTTTTTCAAATGTCAGGGAGATGTTACAGAAAAGACCTATATTGCTTCTATTTGGAACTGGTCATGGCCTGTCAAAAAGGGTTATGAAGATGGCAAATGGAATTTTAAAACCAATCAGGGCATTTGATAGATATCGACATCTCTCGGTTCGGTCCGCAGTATCAATAACAATTGACAGGATCCTGGGAGATTGTTTTTAAATATCTAGTTTAGCTAAATTCAATTAAAATTTTTTATTGATAAATCCTTTCTTTTTGGATTACTATATTTTTAAATGCTTTTTGGTTAACAAAAGGAATGGTTGTATGGAGTTAAAAGAAAAAATAAAAAAGGAAATAGATTCCTTGCCCGAAATTTATTTACTTCAACTTCAACAATATATTCAGATATTAAAAGACAATAAAGATCGAGAAAAAAAAATTAAAACAGTCCATTTCAAGGGAAGATTTGACAATTTAAATATTAGAAAAATTGCATATGAGTAAATTGGTTCTCCTGGATACAAATGTTTTGATATATGCTGTTGATGCTGATTCTAAATTTCATAAAGGAGCTCTGGCTTTATTCTCAGATCCCACAATTAGACTGTTTACTACTTCAAAAAACATCTCAGAATTTTTAGTAGTATTAACCAGACACAGTGAGGTTAGTCTTCCATCATATAAGTGTTTAGAACTCCTTGAGGGTCTTTTGTCTTCGACTACAGTCTTATATCCAACCCCCATAACATTTAGCTTATTTCAAAATTTAGTTAAGAAATACAATCCCAAGGGATTATGGATACATGATTTAGAGATAGCGAGTATAGGACTTGCATATGGTATTTCAACAATTGCTACCAAGAATATCCATGATTTTATGCGTATATCTGAGATAAAAATTATGCAAATTTGAATTTTTTTCAAAAGGTATTAAGCTGGTTCTAACCATCTATTTTTTAATATTGCGAACACAGAGCACATAACGTCTGCTGGTCTTATCTGCCCAATAGGCATTTCCATTATATAAATAGATTTCCCATACATATTCTTTCTGTCCTTTGACTGGTGTTGAACTCCAGTAAGAACAGATCCTGCATTGAAAACAACATGCATTTATTACTGGGTTGCCCCCTCCTTTTGGTGAAACTATGCTAAATAATTCAAATATTGTGGGGAGTCTCCAGTCAGTAAAACCAGCAAGACTGAGATGCTCACAATATTCTTTGGCCCTGTCCCAGGTGGTCTTGTCAATATGACATACCTGCCCATCCCCATCTATGTCTGCTGTGGACTGCTGCCACATGAGGTTGGTCTTTGAATCGATTACTACCAAATCTCCCTTGATTTTTTTTCTGTCCAAAAATTTCAGAAGATCATCATATTTTTGTCCATATCCATAAAACTTTTCACCTTTTTCTGGCTTGGGACAAACTGTTTCAGTACACTGATTGTAACATTTTATTTTTTGTGCTAAGATGACACCTGGGATAAGGACGCAAATAATAGCAATAATTATACTGTAAAAAATAAGTTTTTGGTGTATTTTCATGACTGCACCTCCTAATATAAAGTTAATAATAAATGGTTTTTATATTTGATATTATTGAAAATTACTTTCATTATAATTTAATTTTTATTTTTTTCAACTTAATTCTTGAAAATTTTTTGATTTATTATTATGACATTTTGGTCTTGAAAGGTAATATTATGAAAGATTAATATAGTTAAATATTTTAAGGGGGCTATTGTATGAAGAAAAAATAGTTAACATATTTGATTTGTTGAGTTTTTAATCGTATATTTAAGAGTTCCTATTCACACAATTAAAGATAGTTTTTGTATAGGATTAATTCAACAAATAATATTGGGAGGGCTTATTAATGGAAGGAAATCATTCAACAAAATTACCATTGATAATGATGGCAATTTTTTTTCTTTTTACGCCACAGGCATGGGGAATGGTCAAACACAAAGATCCGTCCATTACCGCAGACCATTCAAAATTTAAGGAATTAAAAGAAGATTTTAAAGATGGTGCAGATTTAACAAAAAAGTGTTTAAAATGTCATAATCTTGCTGATAAACAAGTATATAAGACCTTTCACTGGACGTGGCAGGACAAAAAAGGCCTAAAGGGAAAGGGTGCGTATACTGCAAATAATTTCTGTATATCCACTAATTTTATGTATGATGAAGAGTGTTCAAATTGTCATATTGGTTGGAGGGGCAAAGAGGATGGTATCAATTGCTTTAAATGTCACCTCCAGACCAAAGAAGATATTTCCAGTGATATGAAAGACTATTTGTTTTTTTCTAAGTCAAAGGATAGGGATTCTCAGGAGATGGCCCAGGATATAAAGAACACAATCATGGAAAATATTGTAAAAGTAGGGACTCCCACCAGGAGAAATTGTGGAGAATGTCACTTTAATGGTGGTGGTGGTGATGGGGTGAAACATGGAGATTTGGACACTTCATTAATAAATCCCAAAAGAGATCTAGATGTCCATATGGGAGTGGATGGTGGAAACTTTTCTTGTGTTAGGTGCCATACAACTATTGAACATAACGTTGCAGGTAGATATTACGAACGTCCAGCAGTAAAGGAGAGAAAGTCTCTTATAGAAGATGATAAGGCCTCTAAAATTACCTGTGTTTCCTGTCATACAAAAACTCCCCATAAAGACGATATCATAAATGGTCATACTGAAAAAGTTGCATGCCAGACATGTCATATTCCTGCATTTGCCAGAAAAAAACCAACAGAGATGTGGTGGGATTGGTCCACTGCTGGAAAGACAAAAAATGGAAAACAGATAAGAAAAACAGGACCATTGGGCAAGCCTATTTATACCACTATTAGGGGTGATAAAAAATGGGCAAAGAATGTGATTCCTGAATATTTTTGGTATAATGGGACCATGGAATCCCTAACTGTTAAAGACAAAATTGATCCCACCCATGAAGTAGCACTTCGTTGGCCTTTGGGTTCTCCAAATGATAAAAATTCAAGGATATATCCCTTTAAAATCCATAGAGGGAACCAACCATATGACAAAAAATACAAAAATCTTGTTCCACCTCTATTGTCTGTGGAAGATGGGTTTTGGATCAGTTTAGACTGGCAAAAGGCAATAAAACATGGATGTGAGATTGTGGGAATCCCATATAGTGGAGAATATGGATTTGTTAAGACCTCCTTTGCTTTTCCAATAACACACATGGTTGCTCCAAAAGAAAATGCAGTAAAATGCATAGAATGTCATACTCAAAATGGTAGATTAAAGAATATAAAAGGTGTGTATCTGCCAGGTAGAGATAGGTTTGGAATTTTAGATAATCTGGCGTGGACAATTATAATACTGACCTTAATAGGCGTAATTATGCATGGCCTTGGCAGACTAATTTTAGGTAAAAGGAGGGGATAAGATGAAGAAAAGAATATATTTATTTACCAGATTTGAACGTCTATGGCACTGGCTACAGGCCATACTCATAATTGTATTGTTAATAACAGGTTTTGAAATTCACGGTACTTATTCCTTATTGGGTTATAAGAGGGCGGTAACTATACATAATTTTTGTGGTCTAACCTGGCTTGGGCTATTTTTCCTGTTTGTATTTTGGCTTTTTGTCACTGGAGAATGGAAACAGTATATACCAACTACAAAGAAGATGTTTGATGTCATTCGTTTTTATTCTTATGGAATTTTCAAGGGAGAGAGCCATCCATTTCACAAAACCAGGGACCATAAACACAATCCCTTGCAGAGGATAGTATACCTTATACTTGCCTCTATATTTTTGCCAATTCAGATTTTATCTGGAATTTATTATTATACTTATCACACATGGCCCAAATTAGGAGGACTTGCTATTTTCAGTTCCTTAGATACTGTGGCATTTATCCATACCCTATTTGCTTTTATAATTTTACATTTTTTAGTAATACATATTTATATGACCACCACTGGTGATACTGTCTTTGCCCACATTAAATCTATGTTTACAGGATATGAAGAAATAGAAGAACTCTCTAGTTAACATTTCATTTTTTTATGTTAGGCCCAGGTTTTTCTGACCTGGGCTAAACCCTTATCTATTGCCATCTACTAATATTATTGTTATCACATCTACACTTTCTTGGGTTCCCTCCCAAGAGAACACAGGGTTGTGTGTTTAATCTTTTTATATCCAAGGTAAATAGGAGTTTTGGGAAAATGAATAGAGAGCTAAGGGATCGTTTAATAGCTTATCTGGTGATTCTTTATATTGGAATTACTTCTGCATTTTTTTTTATAATTGCCTTATTTATATGGCTTTTTACCCTTCCCTTTGATAAAAACAAAAAGATCCTACATCAGTTTACCTGTTTTTGGGCATCTTTTTATCTCTGGACATTACCTGTTTGGAAGGCTCGTGCAATTGACAGGCACAAGATAGACAAAAACAAGGTGTATGTTATTGTTGCCAATCATCAGTCTCACCTGGATATTGTGGTGTCCTTTTTACTTTTTTGTCATTTTAAGTGGATTTCAAAGGCTGAAGTATTTCGCCTCCCCTTTATTGGCTGGAATATGAGGTTAAACGGTTATGTAAAACTAAAGAGAGGAGATAAAAAGAGTATTGCAGAGATGTTTAAAAGGTGTGAAGAGTTAATTGCAAAGGGAAATTCCATATTTATCTTCCCAGAAGGAACCAGATCTCCAGATGGAAAATTGCAAAAATTTAAGCCCGGGGCATTTGTGCTTGCAAAAAGGATGAAGGTGCCTATACTTCCAGTGGTAATAAATGGTACCAGGGCAGCTTTACCCAAATATACATTAAAGTTTCATGGAATACATGAATTTACCATTAAGGTTTTAGATGAAATACCATATGAAAAATTTAAAGATATGAATATAGACGAGATATCTGAAATGGTTAGAAATATTATGCTTCCCCACATAAAAGAGAGCTAAAATCTATTTTGGGCTCTTTCTAAAGTCATATGTTATTAAAGTTACTATAAATAAAAGACAAATGACTGATGATAGATAAAAATCATACTTTATATCTAGATATTCTGTTATAAGGCCAAATATAATAGGTGCTATAAATGCAGAGGTAGTTATAGCAGTAAATCTAATACCCATACCAAGCCCAGATTTATCCTCCTGGATATTCTCAGATATAAGTAACATACTAAGTGGCTGAGATATGCCAAATCCCAATCCCCATAAAGAGATTCCAATGGCTATGGTGATCAAATCATTTCTTAATGGAATAATTAAAAGGCCTATAGAAAATAAAAACAGAGTTAGGTAAAGTAGTTTATTTAAGTCAATAACCTTAAAAATCCTTGATATAAAGATTCTCAACACAGACATTGTAATTGAAAAAATAGATATAAGTATACCAATAATATCTGGTTCATAGTTGTTGTTTTTCAAAAAAATAGGCAAAAAAGAACTTCTAAGTGTGGTGATAAATACAGCTATTGATGTAAATAAAAGTATTAAAATAAGATTGGTGTTGTGTAAAATATTATGTATTTCTTTAAAAAGAGAAATATTTTTATCAGGATTAGATAAAATCCCTTTTTTTTCATCATGCCTTAAAAATATCCCTGGCAAACTAAACAATATGGTAATTAAAAAAAGAAGTTCAAAGCTATAATACTTTACAATAATTCCACCTAAATATGGTCCAATGCCCTGTCCAATTGAGCCAAATAGTGCCAGATCTCCAAATCCCTTCGCCTTTTCTGTGAAATCTGTATTTGAAGAAATTAGTGTTTGAGCTCCCACTACAATAAGTAAAAATCCGAGACCACCGATTAATTGGGAGGTAATAACCCCAAATAGGTTTTTGTATAGGATTAGCAGGGCTGAAGAGGCAAAGTTCAGGAAAAATCCCAATTTTATCCCGAATAGAGGTGAGAGTCTATCCATTATCCGTCCAAGGGGTATTGCTAGTGGGATGGAAAGAAGGCTGTGTGCGCTGACTATTATTCCAATCAAGGCTGGGGAAAAATGAAGGTGTTCGCAATATAGGGGAAGGATAGGAAATAGCATTGAAAATCTCAGGAAATGGAACAGATATAAAATGTTCATGGGGAGTTAGATAATTTTTATCCATTTGAATTTCAAGGGAATTAAAAGCGGTCTAACTTTAAGGTTTTTGTGTATGTATTTCCCCTTTTTATCTTGCCTAACTTCGTTTTTTAAGGAATCCAGGACTCAACATATTTGTTCGAGAACACTTTTAACCCTAGTCAAAGGCCGTGGAATTTTCCACGGCCCTTTATTATAATTTAGTTCACATGTTTTTTTAATTCCCTTTTTAGGATTTTGCCCACTGGATTTCTGGGAAGGGAGTCTATAATCTTTAGTTTTTCAGGGAACTTGTATTTAGCAAGTCCCATTTCTTCTAAAAAGGTGCATAGTTCATCTAATGTCACTGTTTCACCTTTAACTGGAACCACAAAGGCACAACCCCTTTCGCCTAACACTTCATCTGGATATCCCACAACAGCAACTTCAGCTATTTTGGGGTGGGCTAATATTGCATTTTCCACCTCCTGGGTACTGATGTTAAAACCTCCCCTAACTATAATGTCTTTTTTCCTCTCAAAAAAACCAATGTATTTTTCGTCTTTTATAACAAATAGGTCTCCAGTGTAAAAATAATCATCTTCATCAAAAGATTTTTCTGTGATATCTGGTCGTTTAAAATAACAGGGAATAACATTTGGGCCCTTGTATGCAAGTTCTCCTACATCTCCTACCTTGTCTACCTCCTTTCCTGTTGCAGGGTCAACCAACTTTAATTTTAACCTTTCATTTAATATATCAGATGACCATTTTGTCCCAGGTCTCCCATAAAACGGGAAATGATCCACCCTTTTTTCTATATCTGGGACATCTTTTACCCCTGCAATTATGCCTGTTCCCTCATTTTGTCCCCAGATATTTCCCACATCAATATTCCAACGTCTTTTAAACTCCTTCATGGTGTAGAGGGAAGGGGCAGCTGAGCCAAGGGTGATGTACTTTAGGGAACTAAGGTCAAACTCCTTTGATTTTGGGTGCTTTACAATTATATTGGCAATTGCTGGAACCATCAGGGTATAATGCACCTTTTCTTGTATTATCTGTTTAAGATACAACTCAAAGTCAAAGGGATGGTGGAGCACAAAAGTGCCCCCATGGACTATCCAGGGCATATAGGTGGTGCCAATGGCTGCCATATTTACCAGGGGGCCTGCAGTTATGTATATTGTATCTTCTGAGAGCCCAACAGAGTCTTTTTGAATAAGCGCCTGGTTAATCCAATTATTGTGACTTAAAGGACAACCCTTGGGATCTGATTCAGTACCAGAGGTCCAGCATATGGTGAATATGTCATTTGCATCTATGTTTATTTTCTTTATGCGCTCATAGTCAGGGGGTGTTTTCAAAATATTTTTCAGATCATTATAGGTCAGCACATCCTTTATTGATGAATGCTCTTTTTTTAACTGACTTGCCAAATCTTTGTGTTTAAATCCCTTGAAATCATCCACTGTTATGATTAACTTTGCATTTGTTAGACTAGCAATATAAGAGAGTTCTTTTTTTCTCCACTGCATTGGTGTAGGGCTGGTTATTGCCCCTGCCTTTGCTATACCAATATATAGGGCAGCAAGCTCCCAACAATTTGGTATCTGGACCATGATTATATGGTCTTTTTCTATCCCCATTTCTATGAGAGCTGTGGCAATGGAGTCAGTTGCCTTTTTGAATTCATCATATGAAACCCTTTGCGGAGATGTTCCAACTAGATCTTCCTTGTTGTAAGGGTCCACTATTGCAGTTTTATCAGGAAAGTCCACTGAGTGTTTTTCAAAATAATCAATCAAAGTGGTTGTTCCCCACCAACCTTTTTGGGTATATTCATCTAATCTCTGTTTTGGTGCAAGTATCATTTAAACCTCCTCTTTTTATTTGAACAGATCCTTATAAGTTATTCTGAGATCCCTTTTTAATAATTTACCTGTGGGTGTTTTTGGCAATGCATCAACAATTAATACCTTTTTAGGCACTTTAAATGGAGAGAGATGTTTTTTGCAATGTTCTATTATATCCTGTTCAGTTAGTTCTTCACCTTTTCTTGGAACTACAATTGCGCAAACAGCTTCTACCCATTTTGGATGAGGTACGCCAATAACTGCCACTTCTTCCACCCTTTTGTCCAGATAGATGGCCTCTTCTACTTCTCGACTTGCAACATTCTCACCCCCTGTCTTTATCATGTCTTTTTTTCTATCTACCACTGTGATATAACCTTCTTCATCCATTACACCAAGGTCACCAGAATGAAACCAGCCTCCCTTCATTGCCTCTTCAGTCTTCTCAGGGTCCTTATAATACATGAGCATTACATGGGGACCGCGACCTGTTATCTCTCCAACAACACCTGGATCAGTTATTGTGTTTCCCATATCATCTTCAAGTCTTGTCTCCATATTAAGTCCGCCTTTTCCTGCTGATCCCAATTTTCTTAGGGCGTCTTCTGCCTTTAGGACTGTGTGATAGGGTGCAAGTTCTGTCTGCCCATAGTAGTTATATACCTTTGCCCCTTCAAATTTCTCTAAAATTTCCTTTAAGACCTCAACAGGCATAATTGACGCACCATAATATAATTTTTTCAAACTACTTAAATTGTATTTATCAAAATCTGGATGTCTAAGCATCCCTATCCACACAGTGGGTGGCGCAAAAAACATAGTGGCCTTATATTTTTCAATATTTTTTAAAATTTCAGGAATCTCCGGGGTAATTAGTATATTTTCTCCACCAAGCCAGAATATGGGATTCATAAAAACATCCCTCTGAGCACAGTGGTATATGGGAAGGGCATTTACATTTACATCAGAGGATTCATACCCACCATCAACAATACAACCCATATATTGAGCAAGCAGAGATTGATGGTTTAATATAACTCCTTTGGGGTTAGATTCTGTTCCACTGGTATAGGTCATCTGACAGGGATCCTCAATGCGCAGAATAACGTCAGGTTCTGTATCAGGATATGCAGAGTACCACTCATCAAAATCTATAAACTTATCGCTTAGCTTCTCTTTACCTACCATATCCCTGGACCAGATAAATTTATCTACACTTTTCATATCATCTAAAACATCCTTAACTAGATCATATAGTGCATCTTCTACTATAAATATATTGCTCTCAGAATGATCTATGCAATATTTTATATCTGGTCCATGTAATAAGTAGTTTACTGCTAGATATATACCACCTACTTTTATTGTGCCAAACCAGGTGAGTACATGGTGTAATGTGTTGTGTGCTAAAATTGCGACCCTATCATATTTTTTTACACCTAAGTCCTTTAGTGCATTGGCAACCTGATTTGCTTTTCTGTCAAGTTCAGAGTAAGTTAAAGATGTATCTTTAAATCTCAAGGCGATTTTGTCTGGATAGTGATATGCACTTCTTTTGAGTAGATCAGATATTACCCAACGATTTATTTTATTGTAGTGGTTTAAAAGGTAGTTTACATTTTCTTCTGTAATAGAATAAAATCTGCCTTTAAGATCTTTGGAAATATTTGTCATAATAGCTCTCCCCCTTAAAATTGTTATTTAAGTATTTTTTAAATAAAAATCCTTATACATTTGCCTTATGTCTTTTTTGGAAAATTTACCAACACTTGTTTTTGGAATAGACTCAACAAATAATACCCTATCTGGTAGCTGCCATTTTGCAAATTTTGGAGAAATAAAATCAATAATATCCTCCTCTGATATATCCTTTGATGGATCCTTTAACACCACAAGGGCAAGGGGCCTTTCTTCCCATTTGGGATGGGGGATACCTACAACTGATGCCTCTAACACTTCAGGGTGTGCCATTATAGCATTTTCAAGGTCAATTGAAGAGATCCACTCACCACCGCTTTTAATTAGGTCTTTGAATCTGTCGGTTATCTTTAAATATCCATTTTCATCCACTGTTGCAGCATCTCCGCTCTTCCAGTAGCCATCTTCTGATATGGCATCCCTGGTCCTTTGGTCATTATAATATTTACAAGTGATCCATGGCCCTTTTAAATGGAGTTCACCAACAGATTTGCCGTCCATTGGTAAGTCTTTTCCCATGGGATCTCTTAGTCTCCAGTCAATAAATGGGACAAAATAGCCCTGTTTTTTCTTGAGTTCCCAACTTTTTTCCTCGTCTAGATCTAAAAATGGTTTTGGTTTGTTTATGGATACAAGTGGTGTGGTCTCGCTGGCTCCGTATGCATGTATAACTTTTGCACCCAATTCATAATATTTTTTCATAAGTGCAAGTGGCGGCTCTGTTGCCCCAGAGAGCATCCTCAAATTGTTAAATCTTGGTTTGGGATCCATTTTTTCTATATAGTGTAGCATTGGAAGGAATATGGCAGGGGCCCCATTTGTAACTGTAATTTTTTCATTCACCAATAAATCAACTAGTGATCCAGGATTTTCTGCGCTATATAATCCTGGAAACACAAGCTTTGCTCCAACTAAGGGTGGTCCAAAAAAAGCCCCCCATCCATTTGCATGAAACATGGGAACAATCTGGAGCATTACATCATCTGGTGTTAGCTCAGATAACATGGTGATTATCATTGTATGCAAACAAATAGCCCTGTGGGAGTAATAGATTCCCTTTGGCCTTCCAGTGGTGCCTGATGTATATGCCCCACTATACGCAGAGGATTCTTCTATCATTGGCCATTCAAAAGTGGAATCCCTGCCTTCTAAGAGTTTTTCATAGTTGTAAACTGGCGATAGAGATGTCTCCTTGTTTTTATCTGTTTCTGAAATAACAATAAATTTTTCCACACGGGGAATTGAGTCTGAAATTTCCTCTATAAGGGGCACAAGGAGTTCATTTGCAAATATAAATTTTGTTTCAGAGTGATTAACAACATAGACCCTATCATCTTTGGATATCCTTGGGTTTAGTTGTAGAAGAACTGCCCCAATACCAGATATTGCAAAATAAAGTTCAAAAAATCTGTGGGAGTTTACTTCCATAACCCCTACACGATCTCCAGGTCTAACCCCAAGGTCTAAAAGTGCATGTGCCATTTTGGAGATTCTAACCAGGGCTTCTTTATAGTTATATCTAAACATAGTTCCATCTAAACGCCTATACGCCACTTCTGTTTTTGGGAACATTGTGGCAGCATATTTTATTACTTCTATTAAGTTTAATTGATAGCCATCACCCATCGTGGATGGAAAACCTTTGATTATTTCTCCCATATCCCCCTCTCCTTTTTTTTAAATTTTTAAGACTGGGCGCTTGGTTAGTAAAGATTCTTAAATAAGATAGCTGATATAAATATTTATTGTCAACTTAATTTTAAAAAGTTAATATAAAAACTGGTAGTTGCCATTTGATATCTAAATTATAAAAAACAAAAGGGGAGAAGCTATGGGAATTAAAAAGGGAGGTTTGGTATTTTTTTTGTTTTTTGTTTTTGGATTGTTGACTTCTGTATATGGTTATGCAGAGGGCAAGATAGTAGAGGTTGTACTCTATCCAGATATGGCCCTGTTAAAAAAAGAGATTAATATTTCCTTAAAAAAGGGTGAAAACCAATTAAAATTGACGGGTTTTCCAGTGGATATGATAGATAATTCTGTGCAGATACAACTATTGCCAGTATCAGTTATTGAGATCTTAGATGTAAAAGTAGAAAAGGATTATTCAAAAGAGTTGGGCTCCAGCAGGATAAAAGAGTTGAAACAAAAAATTTACAATCTTAATAGAGAGATTAAGGAAGTTTCAAATAAAATAAATTCCATTAAGACTGCCATTGAATTTATAAAATCAACCAATCCATTCCCTGCTAATTTAAAGGTTTCTCCAAAAGAGGTGGAAAATTTTTCCAACTATATTATAAAGTCCCTGGATTCAAAATACGCTATGGTTTTAAAATTGAATGAAAAGTTAGATAACTTACTTAAAAGGAAGCAGGATCTGGAAAATAAACTAAATGAGATCAGCTCCCAAACCAGATCATCAAAGGACATATATTTAAATGTGTATTCAAGGAAAAGGATTAATAGCAAGATCAAGGTATCATATCTTGTGAAATCTGCTGGCTGGAAATACGCATATGATGTCAAGGTTGATTCTAATAAAAAATCAATTTCAATATATACATATGCAATAATTAAACAATCAACAGGAGAGGATTGGAAATCTGTTCATATGGAACTCTCCACTGCAAGACCCAACTTTAGGTATGTACCAGAACTGCATCCATGGTATTTAGATATATATAATCCACCGGTATATAAGAGCAAAGGTATGTTGAAGCTATCCAGAATGATGAGGGCTCCATCCTTGGAAGAAATTTCATCTAAAGGTAATATATATAAGGGGAGTTATTTAAAGGAAAATCAAGCTTCCTACAGCTTTGTACTTCCTGGGAGAAGATCTATACCATCAGATAATAAAGAACACAGGGTCTACCTATCTTCAAAGGCCACTAGTGGAGAATTTTTATATACAGCAGTTCCAAAGTTATATGCTTATGCATCTCTTGTAGTTTCTCTGAAAAATCCCTTAAAATATCCAATAATGCCAGGTAATGTAAAAGTTTTTTTGGATGGGATGTTTATAAACAAATTTTTTGTTAAAAAGGGGATAATGCCTGGTGAAAAATTAAACTTGTCCTTAGGTGTTGATGAATCCATAAAGACAACTAAAAAACTCATTAAAAAGTATACACAATATAAGGGGCTGGTCTCAAAACAGATAAAAGTTAGTTTTGAATACCAGATAACTATACGCAATGGAAAGGGTAGAAAGATAAGAATTCTTGTAAAAGATAATATACCTGTATCCAGAAATGAAAAGATAAAAGTAAAATTACTGGCTCCAAAAGAGGGGGTAGAGATATCAAAGGATGGTATTATTACCTGGGATTTAAAATTATCTCCTGCGCAGGTTGTAAAACTTCCAGTTAAATTCACCGTGGAATATCCAAAAGAGGTTGAAATTACAGGATTATAAGATGGACTACTAAGATAGGAGTCTTAACATGCCTGGATATAAAGTTCACCTGGCTGGAGGAATGGCCTTAACTGGAGCCTGTGTGGCAGCGGGGATATACAAGGGGTGGTTTGATTTTAATGTGCTTGAGATAACATCTATCCTGTTTATAGGATCACTTGGTGCCCTATTTCCAGATGTGGACACAGATTCCAAAGGACAGAATATTTTTTATTTTTTACTTGCATCCTTAGATCTTGCCTTGATGATAAAGAAATACTATAAATGGGCTGCAATATTGGGTTTTATGGCAATGTTGCCTCCTCTAGGAAAGCATAGGGGATGGACTCATACCCTATGGGCCATGGTGCTTGTTCCATCCCCTATGCTTGTCTTGCCTTTAATTTTTTACAAGATCCCACTTGAGAGATTACTTCCCTTTTATCTTGCAGCAGTCACAGGATATTTTTCACACCTTCTTTTAGACAGGAAGTTTTTATGACTCTGTGTCAAGGTCTATTTACAGTTTTTTGTTCACCTTAATTTTAGATTTTTCTTTAAAAAAACAGGTTTCTTTTTTCATGCAAGAAAATCACATATATCTAAATAGTCAATGGATTCAAATGTGACAAAATTAAATTTTATTTCTGGATACTTTTCAAAAAATTTTAAATATTTCTTTTTTCTGACAATTTTAGGATTTAACTTCACCTCAAATGCATATTTTTCATCAACTATAAAATCTATCTCTTTTTTATCAGTTGTTCTCCAGAATTTTATATCTTCAATTTCGTTGTCAATTAAAAATTTAAAAAAAACATTTTCTAAAAAAATCCCTCCCTGTTCGCCTATTAAAAGGTCATTAAATTTTCCAAAAAGCACATTTCTGAAACCAACATCGTAAAAGTAGTATTTATTCATTTTTGTTAATTCTTTCTTGATATTAGTTGAAAATGGTGGAATAGATCTTACAATAAATGCTTTTTCAAGCAAATATAGATAATTTTTTACTGTTTCATAAGAAATATTTAATGTTCTTGAGAGTTCATTTGAGTTGATAAGTGTGCCAACTTGATGAGCAAGAATTTTAAGTAGCTTAAAGAAAGCAATTTCATTTTTTATACCATACTCTGAAATGTCTTTTTTTAAAAAACTTGTGTATAGTTCTTTTAAGATAAAGATCTTTTCATCTATATCTTCCTCTATAACCACTCTTGGATATCCACCAAATTTAATATATTCATTAAGATAGATAATTATTTCTCGTTTTATATTTTTTAAGTATTTAACTTTTTTTTCATTAATAAAATAGTTTGATTTTATTTCATTTGTCAAATCATCTCTTCTTTTTGCCCTTAGAAATTCAGAAAATGAAAATGTGTATAAGATAAAGATTTTTTTTCTTCCTGCAAGGGAATCTTTAAACTTTCTATCAATGTAAAAGGCGCTTGATCCTGTGACAATTATTTTTATCTTTTCTGAATAAAGGTCATAGATGTATTTTAAAAAATTTGTTGGATTTTTTAAATATTGAATCTCATCTATTAGCAGATAGAGTTTTTTTTCTTTCGGAATATAATTAAATATATTTTCAGGATGAGAATTTAAATCTGAAAGAATTTCTGGGTCTTCAAGAGTGTAGAAGAAGACTTTTTTATTTTCATGTTTGAGCTTTTTAAATATTTTTTTTAACAACCAGGTTTTGCCAACCTGCCTTGCTCCAACAATGATGATGATATAGTCATTATATAAATTCTTAAATATTTTTTTTTCTAGTTTTCTTTCTATCATGTCTCATGATATAATCGGATAATTTTCTAACGTCAATAGGAAATTATCGGATTATTTTTATTTTAAATTTTATTGTCACGCTGAATTTTTTTTAGGGTTTAAAGAATTAGGCGGGGAGGATGGTTTAGACTAATTACCCCGAGTTTATCACATTGATAAGCTCGGGGTAGAGAGCTTTAATAGTAAACTAAAAAGATAAACTAAAAAGAGTAACAAAAAATAAGGGAGTCTTTCCCACTCAAGATTCCTGTTTAAAATCTTTTATCTAGCCATAGAGTACAAATAATGTTACAGGCCCATCTCCTTTATTTTTGTTGCTCTGTTACTTCTCTTTCCATTCTGGGGTTCTCTTTTCTAAAAATGCCCTAACCCCTTCCTTTGCGTCCTCTGTTGAACACAACCTGGCGAATACTTCATTCATATAATTAAATGATTTCAAGTAATCCATATCTTCAGCCACATAAAATGCCTTTTTGGCTATCTGAAGGGCAATGGGGCTTTTTTTGGCAAGCTCCTTTGCAATTTTTAAGGTCTCTTCTTCTAATTTGTCGGGATCTACTGCCCTATTTATTAGGCCTATTTTTTGAGCCTCTTCTGCATCTATTGTGTTTCCAAGAAAAAGAAGCTCTAAAGATCTCTTTCTCCCAATGGATCTTAGAACCGGGATTACAGGTCCAACACAGTTTAATCCTACATTTATTGCAGTTAGCCCAAACTTTGAGTTTTTTGAAGCAATAGCAAGATCACAGGCTGCAACAACTCCCAATCCATTTGCAACAGCAGGACCATGGACCTGGGCAATAACTGGTTTGTTCATTTGAGAAATATATACTAGGGGAGATTCCATTATCTCTATCCATTCCCTATACTCTTTAGTGGATTTATCAAAAAAATCTCCAACATCAATACCAGCACAAAAGGCCCTGCCAGCTCCCTTGATTATTATTACTCTCACCTTTTGATCCTTATCCATATCCTCCAAGGAATTTTTTAGTTCTTTTGCCAGTTCAACAGTAAAGGTGTTTAAATTATTTGGTCTGTTTAAGGTAATAATGCCCAAGAAGTCCTCTGTTTTTTCTACTATTATGTTTTTGTATTCCATACGCCCCTCCAATAATTTTTGGTTTGAAAACACTCTAAACCTAATAGGGATATTTGACAATACAAAAAATCTTTTTTTTCATATACCTATATTGATTTCTTGACTAAAAAAGTTTTATCATAAACAAAAAATCAAAGAAGGGGAAGAAAATGGTATGCATATATTTTGGCAGAGATGAATACAAAGTCCCGCTTAATTCAATAATAGCTGGCCTGGGTCATGAGTTCTTATCAGAGGTAGGGGAAGATAGGGTAGATGAATATTTGAAGGAGAATGTTTCTCCCTTGATATTTATTATTGACGAGAAGCTACCCAAATTTAATGATATAATTCACCATATTATCTCCATGAAATTCAGCTTGTTAAAATATGTGTACATTTTTGCCCTAATTGAGAATTTCAATTTAGAAAAATACATAAAATTTTTAAATATGGGAATTGATAATTTTTTCACCCTTCCTCTCTCAGAAGAGGAACTTTATGTAAAATTAGAATATGTAGATAAAAAATTTGAACTATGCGCAACATCTAGTAATTTTTATCAATATTTTTTTAAGGACCATCTCCAGCCCATGATCATCTTTGATAAAGAGGGAATAATTAAGGATGTAAATAGGTCTGCTTGTTTATTATTTCATCAAAATGAGGATTATTTTACTGGAAGAAATATATTAAATACTTTTTTGGGAGATCAAAATAAATTAATTAATGAATATTGGAAGGCAATTATTGAGAAACAGAGACGAAGATTTTATTTTAAATATTTATTAGGAGTAAAAAAGAAATATTTAGATATACAAGTTGGCAATATTATATTGAATAAAAAGGAATATTTCTTAGCAGTAATTAATGATATAACTCAATTAAAAGAAATAGAAATAGAGTTAAAAAATGCATACAATGAAAATGAGATAATTATTAATTCAATACATTCGATATTTATACATATAGACAATGATTGCATTGTTAAGAGATGGAATAAAGAAGCAGAAGAAGCATTTAACATTCCAAAAAATAAAGCAATAGGAGAAAAGATAGATAAGTTACAAATTGAATGGGATATAAAGGCTTTGATCTCAACTATTAAGTCAGTAAAAGATCAATCTAAACACCTAAGTGATATTAATTTTATAGATCCAGAAGGAAATGTAAGGATATTGGCCCTCACAATATACCCTATGTCAAAAAATGGACAAATAATAGGGCATTTGTTGCTTGGAAAAGACATTACAGAAAAGAAAGTAATGGAATCTCAACTGGTTCATGCACAAAAATTAGAGGCAATAGGTGAGCTAGCCGCTGGAATAGCCCATGAAATAAATACTCCTGTGCAATATGTATATGGAAATTTAAGCTATATAAAAGATACCTTTTTAAACTTATTGGAACTCATTGGTTTGTATAGAAATGTGTTAGAATCTCTAGATAGAGAAGAAATAGAAGTTAATGAACTGTTGGATTCGGTCCGCAGGAAAGAAGAAGAGATGGATGTGGATTTCTTAAAAGAAGATTTACCAAATGCCTTGGATGAGAGCATTCAGGGATTGGAAAGGGTAATTGAAATAGTTCGATCCATGCGTGATTTCGCGCATTCAGGAAGTCAAGAGAAAAAGTTGTTTGATGTAAATAAGGCAATTAAGGATACTATAAATATTAGTAGAAATGTCTGGAAGTATCACTCTGAAATTAAATTGGAGCTAGATGAAAATTTGCCTCCTGTAATTGGTTATGGAGATGAAATAAATCAGGTGATATTAAATATTATAGTTAATGCCGCCCATGCCATCACAGAGAAAGTAACAAAGTCAAAAAGTGATGAAAAGGGGCTTATAACCATTAAGACCTGTAAAAAGGATAATATGGTAGAAATACAGATTAAAGATACTGGTTGCGGTATCCCGAAGAAAATAAGGGATAAAATATTTGATCCTTTTTTTACAACAAAAGAGGTTGGTAAGGGAACAGGACAGGGTCTTTATCTGGCTTTTAATATTGTAAAAAAACATAATGGTAATCTTTTTTTTGAATCAGAAGAAGGGGTAGGTACTACATTTTATATTCGTCTTCCCATTGCAAAAGAAGATACAAGTAGTGAGTTTGAAATAGGGGATTTGATATGAAACTAAAAATAATGTTTGTGGATGATGAAAAGAATGTACTTAGCTCCTTAAAAAGGCAATTTTACAATAAAAAAGATGAATGGGATATGTATTTTGTAAATAGTGGTGATGAGGCTATCAAAAAGATTAATGAGGAAGAATTTGACGTTGTGATTTCTGATATGTATATGCCGAAGATGGATGGGGCAGAATTACTTGAGTATATTCAGGATGATTCTCCTATTACAATAAGGTATATTCTTTCAGGCTATAGTGATATAGATCTGGTAAAAAGAACTTTAAAACCAGCACATAAATTTTTTCATAAACCTTGTTCAAAAGAAAAGATTGAGCACGCAATAAATAGGGTTATGTTTTTAAAGAAGTTGCTGCCAGATAAAGAAATAAGAGAAAAAATAAACCAGATAGGAATGTTGCCAACAAATCCTGTTAGCTATTCTATTCTAAGTGAGGGAGTAGCAAAATCTGATATGAATTTCTTTAAAAATAGCTTATATTTCGATGTTGCTATGTTTTTGAATTTATATAAAATTATAATGAATTCATTTTTTATGGATGTAGATGAAGGGCATAGTTTTTTTAAACTATTACACCATATTGATAAAACTATTTTAGATAGGGTAATAGCATCTCAAGATATATTCGTTAATTATGAAGATATTCTTTTAAAGGATTTTTCTTTTAATGAGGTCTGGAGGCATTCAAGGCGGGTGGCTTATTTGTGTAAGGCCATATTTGAAAGAATTAATAAAAACGTTTCAATGATTGAGGATTCTTTTATAGGAGGACTACTTCATGATGTTGGTGTTTACTTGATGTTTTTGATATTTAAAGATGAGTATTTAAAATTTTTAAAAGAGCATTTTTATTACCAAGATTTTTCAGTAAAAGAAAAAGAAAAATTTGGATATACCCATTCAGTATTAGGTGGATATTTAGTGGGGCTTTGGGGAGCTAATCTAGATATTGTTGCATCTATAGCCTTTCATGATAGACCTTCTGCAATAAAAAACAAAAAGTTATCTGTCTTATCAATAGTCCACTTTTCTGGAATTTTTGATAAAAATAAAGTTAATTGTGTTACGAATCATAGCGAATTATCTTTGGATACGAAACACTATTTTCAACTGGTTACCCCTTCTGATCTAAAAATATGGAGGATGATTTGTGAAGCTAAATACAATTTATTTAACGACAAGGTAAACGAAATATATTTATAAAGGTTTTTTTATATGTCTGAGAAGGAAATATATGTAGATCAACTTCAGGTTGGACTTTATATTAAACTTGATTTACCTTGGTTTTCCCACCCTTTTATGTTTAATTCCTTTAAAATAAAAAATCAGGAACAGATTGAAACCATAAAATCCTTGGGAGTTGAAAAGGTAATTTATATTCCAGAAAAAAGTGACGTTCAACCACTTGCAAGGATAAATAAGAAAGGAAGTATGCCCACAGATGAAGTTAAGTCCAGACATGACCAGGTGATTTCAAAAGAAGTAAAAAGAAAGATAAAAAAGATTAAAGAATTAAAGTCCATTAAAGAGTCTTTGAAAGAAAGCAAAAGAAAATATTTATTAAAGGTAAAAGAGTTAAATAATTCATTTGCCATGTTACTTAGAAAAGATGAAAAAGCCCTTGAGTCGGTAAATGAACTAGTAAAAGATAGCCTGGACCTTTTATTATCAAAATCTAATTTGGTAATTCATTTACTATCTGAAATAGGTATGGAAACTGAGGATTATAACCATGCCTTGAATGTAATGGTATTATCTATGTTGATTGGAAAGGAAATGGGACTTAGTGAAGAAAAGTTAAAGTATCTTGCACTAGGCGCGGTTTTCCATGATATTGGGAAATTAAAGATAGAAAAAAAATATTGGAGAAAACCTATTAGTAAGATGACAAAATTCGAGAAAAACTTAGTAAAAATACATCCAAAATATGGGGTAGAGCTATTGAGTTCAATAAAGCCCATTCCAAAAGATATGTACGATGCAATTTTTCAACACCATGAGAGAAATTTTGGAGGTGGTTATCCCATTGGGATTAAAGGAGATGAGATAAACGAGTTGGCCAAGATAATCACACTATCTAATATATTTGATAAACTCTGTAATCCATATGATGTATTAAAGAGTATTTCTGCCTATGAGGCCCTAAAAATGATTTATAGAGATTTTGAGATGATTGTTGATTTCAGAATATTTGATATATTAGTAAAGGTTGTTGGAGTGTATCCACCTGGCACAATTGTAAGACTAAGTAATGATAAGGTGGCAAAGGTGGTTACCGTAAGATTAAACCACATGTTTAGACCATCAGTGCTCGTATATGACCCAGATGTACCAAAAAAAGATGCTGCACTCTTCGATCTAATGGAAAATAAAGATGTACGAATAGAACATGCTCTTTCTTTAAGAGATTTAGATGAGAAGATTATTCGGTATCTTGATATTGGTACAAGAATAAACTATACAATGGATTCATTGGAAAAGACCTAATTAGGGGAAAAAGAATGGAAAAAATTTTATTTGTAGACGATGAGAAGAATATTTTATCCTATTTTAAAAGGAGATTTCATAAAAAATTTAATGTAATTACTTGTGATGATCCTGTAACCAGTCTTGATATAGTAAAAGAGAATAAGGATGTTGCTGTGGTAGTTTCTGACATGAAAATGCCGAAAATGGATGGAATTACACTTTTAAATAATATTTCAAAACTATCACCTAATACTGTTAGGGTGTTACTAACTGGTTATGCAGATTTAAATACTGCAATTTTAGCGGTGAATAAGGGAAATATATTTAAATTTTTGACAAAGCCATGTGATGATAAATTGCTTGAAGATGTCCTAATTCAATGTATCAGGCAATATAAATTAATTACAGCAGAAAAGGAATTATTACATGGTACCTTAAAGGGAAGTATTAATTTGCTCTCCGATATACTTTCTTTAACAAATCCCGAAGCCTTTGGAAGGGGATCCAGAATCAAAAGAATGGTCCGTTGGATAGTGAGATATTTTAAGGTGAAGAATATATGGAAATATGAGTTAGCAGCTATGTTGTCCCAAATAGGATGTGTTGTCCTGTCTCAAGAGACTTTAACAAAGATTTACCACGGCAAAAAGCTCACCGAAGAAGAGAAACAGCTCTATGAGATGCATCCTGGGGTAGGAAACAGTCTTCTAAAAAATATTCCAAGGCTATCTGATATTGCCCAGATGATTTTATATCAGGAAAAACACTATGATGGTGGAGGAATTCCTCAAGATGGAGTAAAAGGAGATGATATCCCATTTGGAGGTCGTATCTTGAAAGTAGCCTTAGATTTTGATTTACTCCAAAATAGAGGACTTAGCAAAGCAGAAACATATAAAGTGCTTAAGTCAAGAAAAGGGATCTATGATCCAAAAATCCTAAAGGCCTTAGAAGAGTATCTTGGAGAAGAGGCCAAATATGAAGTAAAGGAACTTCCTTTAAAGGAAATACTACCTGGCATGATTTTTGGTCAGGAAGTAAAGACCAAAACAGGCCTCTTATTGCTTGCCAAAGGACATGAAGCCAATTGGGCGGTATTACTAAAATTAAAAAAATTTGCAGAAAGTATTGGTATTGAAGAGCCTATAAAAGTGCTTATCCCTGTTGGCGTTGATGATGAGGTAGATGAAGACAATTAATGCAACTAATAGGAAAATATTTTTTTTAATAATATTCCTAAAAAAGACTTAACAACCCCAATTACTGACTATTTCCAATTTTATCTAAAATTTTTGGAGTCTAAATATTACCTTAAAGTATATTAACATTTAATATATAAACTTAATATTCATAAATTCCAATGGTTTTGTTTGATTAATGTGTTTACTTTTGTAGAGAAAATTGTTAATCCTTACAAAAATTTTTGAATTGGTTTAGGGGAGTTAGCCTTCGATTTTAATATCTTACAAAGGAGGATGTTATTATGGGTAAATCGCTGATAAATAGAGTCCTTATCTTTACTGTACTTGCATTAATCGTCCAATTTTTGTTTACAATTGGTATTTTTAAGTGGAGGATGTCTCATTTAGAAAAGACACAGCTTAAAGATTTTTCAGAATCTTGTATAGCAAAAAAGAAAAACAAACTAAAAGACATTGTCAATGTAGCATACAATATTGTTCAAGACTATTATAACAGGGCCAGGGACGTTGATTCATTAAAAGAAAAAAAGTCCATGGAACTCAGAAAAATAATAGATATTGTCTCAAATGAAATAAAAGGTCTTTTAAAGACCAATATATCACCAGATAAAATAAAGGAGATAATCAGGAATCAGAGATTTGGCATTAACAGGAACTACATTTTTATTGTGGATACCAAAGGAGTGACCATATTAAACCCATCAAAACCCTCTATAGAGGGAAAGAATGTAATAGGTGTTAAAGACAAAAGGGGGAAATATTTTTTTAAAGAGATGATACAAATGGCAAATACAAGAGGAGAAGGTCTGGTGGATTATTATTGGCCAAAACCAGGTTTTACCAAGGCATGTTTAAAAATATCTTATATTAGACTCATTCCAGAATTAAATTGGATTATAGGGACAGGAGAGTGGATTGACGATATAAGCGTGCAAATGAAAATGGAGGCCATGGAGTCCATTGGGAGACTTAGGCTTAGCGGTGGGAATTATTTTTGGATAAATGATATGCATCCTATAATGTTAGTCCATCCATCTGAAAAATTGAGGGGGAGATATGTTGGAGATCTAAAGGACAAAAATGGTAAAAAGATGATGCTTGAGATGGTTGATGTTTGCAAGAAAAAAGGTGAAGGATTTGTTACATATTATTGGGGGAAAAAAGGAGAGAGAGGTACTTTTGAAAAAATTTCCTATGTAAAACTTTTTAAACCCTGGGGGTGGATAATTGGAATGGGAGAATATATGGATGATATTGAAAAGGCAAAAGCTCAATATAAAAACAACTTCAGATCCCAATTAAATAAAATCTTTATAACCTGTTTAGGTGGAAGTGTTCTGTTGTTCATATTGATTTTAACTGGAATATATATTTTTCTTAGAAATTCCTTGAAAAATCCCCTAAATAATTTGGTTGCATTTGCCACAGAGGTGTCACAGGGAAATCTGGATAAGACACTTTCTGGTAGATATGTATTTGAATTTAAGATCTTAAAAAATGCCATTGAAAAAATGGTGGGTAACTTAAAGGATAAGATCAAGGAGGCAGAAGAGAATAGTGAAAAGGCAATGAAAGTTGCCCAAGAAGCAAATAGGGCAAAGGAAGTTGCAGAACAGGCAAAGAAGGATGCTGAAGACAAGAGCGAAAAATTACTTGAGACAGCCGCCACCTTAGAAGAGGTGGTTTTTGGATTAACAAGTACTGCTGATGCCCTACAAACCCAGGTTTTAGACGTTAATAACAAGATGAATGAACAAAAGGGCAGGGTAGAAGAAGCTGCCACTGCAATGCAACAGATGAATGCAACTGTGTTGGAGGTGGCAAAAAATGCAGCAGCTGCCTCTGAAAATGCTGAAACTACCAGCAATAGTGCAACTGAGGGATTTGATGTGGTGAAAAGGACAATAGAGGAAATCCAGAAGGTAAAAGAAACCAGTTTGGACCTTGCAAATAAAATGAATGAACTCACCAAGCAGGCTGATGCCATTGGAAATGTAATTGATGTCATTAATGATATAGCTGATCAGACCAATTTGTTGGCATTAAATGCAGCAATTGAGGCCGCCAGGGCTGGTGAAGCTGGCCGGGGATTTGCCGTTGTTGCAGATGAGGTGAGAAAACTGGCAGAAAAGACAATGAATGCGACCAAAGAGGTAGCGGAAAACATAGCAAATATGCAGAATGCAACTAAACAGAGTAATGAGGGGGTAAAAAATGCCCTAAAAGCAGTTGAAGAGGCATCCAGTTTGGCCACTGAATCTGGAGATGTGCTAAATAAGATTTTAAACCTTGCAAAGGATAGCGCTGAGCAGGTGAGGAGTATTGCAACTGCAGCAGAAGAACAGTCCTCTGCCAGTGAGCAAATTACAAGGTCCATTGAAGAGATAGGAAATCTTTCAGAGATGACAGTGGAAGCAATGGATGAGACTGTGACTATTATAGAAAAATTAACAAACCAGGCAGAAGAATTAAAGATGCTCACAGAAGAATTACGGTAAGGTTAATTTTTTGAGATGGATTTAGAGGTATATAAAAATCCATATAAATCCTTTTTAAAACAATAACTAGAATAAAAAACAATTTATTGCAAAGATAGAAAAAATGACCGAGTTCTACTTTGGAACTCGGTCAGAAATTGCAAAGGATTTACACAGGTTATATGATAGGAGCAAAGGTGGATTTATTTGATTTATATAAACCCTGTTTATTGAAAAAAATTTGGTATCCCGTTTAATTAAAATATCTAGTGGGAGTTAGATAGCCTGGACATACTAAGAATATTTATAAGGTGGTTGTTATGATAAAAAATTTGCCCAGGTCAATAGACAAGGGATTTTGTCCAATTTCAGGACTTACAATTTTTCAACCTGATAATTGGAAAGATGTTAAATTAAGTGAAAGATGCAAATGTTCTTACTTTTTAATAGATAAAAATATATTGCTCAGCAAACCAAATGGTTTTGCAGGATTAAAGGAAGTTAGTGCATCAATGGATATTATAGACAACATAATGACAGACTATTTAAAGGATCAAAATGTAATATTAATGCACGATTATTCATCAATCACTGGTTTTTCAGAAAGTGGTAGAGAATATTATCTAAAACATAAAATAGACTTCAACAATCTCTGTTGTATTATTTTTTTTGGAATATCTCCTCTATTAAAACTTGGTATAAAATTAGGTAAGGTGACACTTTATAACAAGGATATTTATATTGTAAAGGATTATGAAGAAGCTATTAAATTGATATTAAACATGGGATATATCAGTTCAGATAGGTTGACACAAATTAAGATGGATCAAAAAAACGAAATTTGTTTTAATTTAATAGGCACTTTATCAAATAAAGTAGAAAATAAAAAGATTGATGTTTATGTAAATGATATTATAGAATTAATTGCCAGCATAGAATGGAATAAGCCAGGATTGGATAGAAGTTTTGTAAATAATTTGCCTCCACAATTAAACGCAATTTATGATGCATTGGCACTGATCAAATCAGATTTTGATAAAATTATTGAAGAGCAAAGGCAATATAACTTACTACTTCAAGAACAAAAAGAAATCTATAAGAGGATTTTTGATAACGTAAGCGATTTTTTATATGCTCATGATTTAGATGGTAAAATAATACATATAAATAGTGCATGGAAAAATTTAGGATATGATGGATCAGATTTAGATAATTTAACAATATGGACCATTGTTCCTGAACGATATCATCATGAAATAGAAGTTTATTTGAGGAATATAAAAGAAAAAGAAAGATTAAAAGGTTTTATGCGTGTTAGGAGTAAAAAAGGAGATGAAGTTATTGTAGAATATAACAATGTAATTTTATATGATTCTGAATTAAAAAAACACATTGTTTATGGATGTGCAAGAGATATAACTACCAAATTGAAATTAGAAAAGCAATTAAAATATAATGAAATGTTATATAGAGGGATCATGGAATCTTCACCTGACCCTATAGTTATATTAAATGAGCGGGGAAAGTTATTATATGTTAATCCAAGTTTTTGTTCTATTTTTAATTATAACAAAGATGAAGTTATAGATAGAAATATATTCTTTTTGAAAGATCAACATAATAAATTTATTAAAGATATTTTGACAGTTAAAGGTGAAGTCAATGGATACGATGCAGTTGGATATAAAAAAAATGGAGAAGAGATTTATTTGTCTATAAATTTATCAAAAATTCAGGTGGAAGGAATTGAAAATAGATTTGTGATGATTTTAAGGGATGAAACAGAAAAGGTGTTGGCTCAAAGGGAGATAGAAGGGTATAATGAGCAATTGGAAGCACTTGTTGAAGAAAGGACACACCAACTAAAGGAATCAGAAGAGAGATACAGAGATATATTAGAAAGCATTGAGGATGGTTATTATGAAGTAGACATAGCAGGTAATTTAATTTTTTGCAACGATGCATTACTTAGAATAACTGGATTTGAAAGGGAAGAACTCATAGGGAAAAATAATAGAGAATATACAGATGAAGAGAATGCTAAAAAATTGTATGCTGCATTCAATAAAGTTTATAAGACAGGAGAGCCAATAAAAACATTAGAATGGGAGATGATTACAAAAAATGGTGGCAAAAGGTATATAGAAAACTCTATTACCTTGGTGAAAAACAGATATGGTGAGCCAGTTGGCTTTAGAGGTATTGTAAGGGATGTCACAGAAAGAAAACAAATGGAGCAAAAATTAATAGAAGCTAAAGAAATTGCAGAAAATGCTAGTAAGGCAAAGACCATATTTCTTGCTAATATCTCCCATGAGATAAGAACACCTTTAAATGGAATAATAGGTCTTTGTGAAATACTAAATGATATGGATTTACCACATGAGGCATCATTGCTTGTTAAAAATATCTTAAGTGAATCCAATATGTTATTTAGTTTAATAAATAATATTTTGGACTTATCAAAGATCGAGGCTGGTAAGCTAGAACTTGAGAATATTGAATTTAATATAAAGGAAATGTTGAATGAAATAACCAATATATTCTCTTTAAGGGCCAAAGACAAGGGTTTAGATTTTTATTATGACATTCCAGATAATTTGCCACCAGCTGTTATAGGAGATCCCACTAGAATAAGACAGGTTCTTTACAATTTATTGGGAAATGCAGTAAAATTTACTGTAAAGGGTAGTGTTGGCTTGATATGTAAAATCTTGGAACAAGAAAAGGACAGGGTTTCCTTTAGACTTTATATAAAAGATACAGGTATTGGAATACCTAAATCAAAATTAAATGATATTTTTGAGCCTTTTGTCCAGGCGGATACCTCTTTTACCAGAAAATTTGGGGGAACTGGACTAGGCATTTCACTCTCAAAAGAATTAATTGAACTTATGGGAGGAGAGTTAAAATGTGAAAGTGAGGAAGGTAGGGGCACTGTTTTTTCTTTTACCTTAAACCTTCCAATCCCTGAGAAAGAGGATATGACCTTTGATAAGGTAGCATTGGACACTGAATTAGTCTCAGTTAAATGTGATGAGATATGTCTCGGTTCTGTATTGGTTGTAGAGGACTATGAATCGAATCAAAGAGTGGTGAAAAGACATTTAGAGAAAGCTGGATTTTGCGTGGACTTAGCATCTAATGGTCTTGAGGCCATTGAACTGTTTAAGAAAAATAGATACAACCTAATACTGATGGACATTCAGATGCCTGAGATGGATGGATATACTGCAACTGAAAAGATACGACATATTGAGAGAATAAATAATTTGAGTCCAACACCTATTATAGCTATGACAGCCCATGCCCTAAAATCTGATAAAGAAAAGTGTCTAAGTTGTGGAATGGATGATTACATATCCAAACCCATTAGAAAAAAAGAGCTTATTGCTTTGGTAAGCCGGTGGGTAGCCAACAACTTAAAACACCAACCTCTCTCAAAATCAGATCATGACAATGAAAGAATAACTAGGAATTTTGCATTAAATCTGGATAAAGCTTTAGAGGAGTTTGACAATGACGAGGAATTTTTGTTGGATGTATTAGAAAAATTTATAATAAATGTTGAAAATCAGATAGATATAATTAGAAGAGCAATAAATGTTGAAGACATGGAAAAAATAGCAAAAGAGGCTCATGGAATAAAGGGTGGTGCTTATAATTT